>DATCKB010000452.1:0-10521 GCA_036562505.1 Parasegetibacter sp.
GGCCCCCAGAGCTACATACATCTGTACGCAGGCCATGGCTGCGGCACCGGCACCGTTCACCACAATTTTTACTTTTTCAATTTTTTTCTTCTGAAGTTCCAGTGCATTCAGTAATCCGCATCCGCTGATGATAGCTGTTCCGTGCTGGTCATCATGCATAACAGGAATCTTAAGTTGCCTTTTTAATTCCCTTTCGATATAAAAGCATTCAGGAGACCGGATATCTTCCAGGTTAATACCACCGAAGGTCGGCTCCAGAGCTTTTACTATCTGAACAAATTTTTCGGGATCCCTTTCATTGATTTCAATATCGAAAACATCGATATCCGCGAAGATTTTAAATAACACACCTTTACCTTCCATCACCGGTTTACTGGCTTCCGGACCAATATCGCCCAGTCCGAGCACCGCGGTGCCGTTAGTTATCACAGCTACCAGATTCCCTTTTGCGGTGTATTTATATACGTTGTCTACGTTATCGAAGATTTCTTTACATGGCTCGGCAACTCCGGGCGAATAGGCCAGCGACAGGTCGCGTTGAGTTTTGGCTTCTTTGGTGGGGATGACCTCAATTTTCCCCGGACGTCCCTTGGCATGATACTCAAGGGCTTGCTCTCTTCTGAGTTCTTGTTTCTTCATCCGGTAAAGGTATTTAATTTGAATTTTCAGGCAGCAAAATTGCCTCTAAAAACCATTATGCGGTTGGTATACTACTTTGGAAAGCTTACCGTGCTGCCCAACCAGGCCATCATTCCGATACCGGTTTCAATGGCAGATTCGTCAATATTGAAGGTTGGGGTATGTACCCCCGATACGATGCCTTTTTCGCGGTTCATGACACCCAAACGGTAAAAGCATCCCGGAATCACCTGTGAGTAATATCCAAAGTCTTCAGCTCCCATTCTAAGTTCTGTTTCCTCTACATTTTCCGGTCCCATATACGCTTCGGCGAGCGTTCTTGCTTCAGCAGTGAGTATCTCATTGTTGTAAACGGTGGGGTAACCTACATCAATATGCGTAATAATTTCTGCACCTGTGCTTTTTGCGACCCCGTCAGCAACGTTACGGATAAGTTCATGGGCTTTAAAGCGCCACTCTTCATTCATCGCCCGGAAAGTTCCCATTAGTTTTACTTCTGATGGAATCACGTTTGTGGTAAATCCGCCTTGAAAGGAACATATAGACAGAACAGAAGGAGAGAAGGGTGAATTATTTCTGCTGATAACCTGCTGCATTGCGACTACCAGTTGGGAGGCAGCCAGGATGGTATCAGCAGTAAGATGCGGAGCCGCAGCATGTCCGCCTTTCGATTTAATGGTAAAATACAACTCATCTGCACTGGCCATAACCATCCCTCCTCGGAAACTCAGTTTGCCGACAGAAAGTTGCGGATTCACGTGAAGGCCTATAATCCCTTCTGGGGCTGGATTTTCCAGAACACCGTCTTTTATCATCAGGCTCGCACCACCGGGATTTCTTTCTTCACCGGGTTGAAAAACCAGTTTTACTGTACCTTCCCATTTATCACATGTTTCCTTTAAAATCCGCGCAGCTCCAAGAAGGCAACTGGTATGAACGTCATGACCGCAGGCATGCATGATACCGGATTTTGTGGATTTGTAAGGAACATCATTCTCTTCCTGAATCGGAAGTGCATCCATATCAGCTCTGAGAGCAATTATTCTTTTCTGAGGGTTTATTCCTTCGATGATAGCGGTCACTCCGGTTGTTGCCATAACGGTAAACGGAATGCCCAGTTCAGTCAGATGCTTCTGAATAAATGCAGATGTTTCAAATTCCTGATAACTTAACTCAGGATTAGCGTGTAAGTGATGTCTTACAGCAATATATTCTGAAGCGTATGCTTTTGCTTTTTCCTTAATGATATCGAGTAACATAATTGGGTCTTTGGTGTCTCAGAACACATCATCTCCGTCAATCGACTTATCCGGATTTACTTCAATAGTGTCGGGTACTATAAACACACCGTTAGGAAAATGACGGAGCATCATCCGCTGAAGTTGTTCGGCTTCAGCGCGGGTTTTGAAATTTCCGGTTCTGATGATAAAGAAAGGGGCGTTATGCTGAATATATGATTTGTGATCAGGAAATAACTGGAGAAGTTTTGTTTTAGTGGTTATCGCTTCATTTCTGTCGCGGGTATAAAGCACCTGAATTCTGAACCCCTTAGCTGTACGTCGGTTATCCCTTGTAGTTATTTCGTTAATTTCTATTTGCTTTTTTACCAGGAGATCAATGCGGGGATCTTTATGTACAACTACAGAACTCTCTGTTGTTTGTGCAGATACGTTGAGAAAACAAAAACTAACCAGTAGAGCCGTAAATAAGTTTTTCATTTCAAATTGCTTTGAGCAAACCAAATATAAATAAAATCATGCCAGTTTAATAAAGAAAACCAGCAGTTAATTATTTGCTGGCTTTCATTTTAACATTTTGAAGAATATTGATTCACTTCTTATGATTCTTTCCCGTGACATTGTTTATATTTCTTGCCACTTCCACACGGACAGGGATCATTCCTTCCTATTTTAGGACCCACTTTTACCGGTTCCCGTTTTTGTGGAACTGAAGGGTCGTAGTAATCATTCTCATTTGCTGCATAATCGTCTCCTCTTCTATCAATTTCGTCTTTGTTCACCGACATCTTACTCATATCGGTTTTCTGTTCACGTCCTTCGCGGATCTGACCGGCAGATGGTGCGCCCTGTTCCATAGGAATAGAGCAGTGACACAGGAAGGAGATGATATTCTTACTCAACTCATCATCCATTTTCTTGAACAGGTTAAACGCTTCGATTTTGTAAATCACCAGGGGATCTTTCTGCTCATAGCCTGCTGTCTGAACACTTTGTTTCAGATCATCCATAGCTCTGAGATGTTCTTTCCATGAATCATCTATCAAAGCCAGGGTGATATTTTTTTCCATAGCGTTCACCAGTTCCTGACCTTCAGTCTGCAGGGTCTTGTTCAGATTTGCGAACACATTTATTCCTTTACGCCCGTCTGTGAACGGCACTATAACATTTTCGATATGACTACCCTGTGTTTCACGAATATTTTTGAACACAGGAAGAGCATTTTTTACAATCTCCTGTTTCTTTCTTTCGTAGTTGGATTTAGCCTCATTATAAAGCCTTTCAGCTAGCTGCTGCGGATTACCATTTTTAAACTCTTCTTCTGTTATTGAGGTGTCGATAGCAAAGTTAACTATGCAGCCCATTTTGAACCCTTCGTAATCATCCATATCACGATAAGAGATCATGGCTTCTGCAACACTGTAGAAGGCGTTGTCCAGGTCGAGGGCAAGTCTTTCGCCAAACAGCGCGTGATTTCTACGAGTATAAATCACTGTACGTTGTTTATTCATCACATCGTCATACTCCAGCAATCTTTTTCTGATACCGAAGTTGTTTTCTTCCACTTTCTTCTGAGCTCTCTCGATACTTTTAGTGATCATACTATGCTGAATCACTTCACCTTCGCGATACCCGAGTTTGTCCATCAACCCAGCAATCCGGTCGCTACCAAACATTCTCATCAGGTCGTCTTCGAGCGAAACATAAAACTGCGAGGTTCCGGGGTCACCCTGGCGACCGGCACGTCCGCGTAACTGACGGTCTACCCGTCTTGATTCGTGACGTTCGGTACCAATGATTGCCAAACCGCCGGCTTCCTTCACGCCAGGTCCGAGTTTAATATCCGTACCTCTACCGGCCATGTTGGTGGCGATAGTGACTGCTCCCGCCAGACCTGCTTCAGCAACGATCTGTGCTTCACGGGCGTGCTGTTTCGCGTTCAGTACGTTATGCGGTATTTTCTTTACTTGAAGCATTTTGCTGAGTAACTCACTCACTTCAACTGAAGTGGTACCTACCAGACAAGGTCGGCCCTCATTACGCAATTTTTCAATTTCTTCAATTACTGCCTTGAATTTCTCTCTTTTGGTTTTATAAACGAGATCTTCATGGTCTTTACGGGATACAGGCAGGTTGGTAGGAATCTTCACTACATCCAGCTTATAGATATCCCACAATTCAGCAGCTTCAGTTTCCGCAGTACCGGTCATACCTGCCAGTTTATGGTACATTCTGAAGTAGTTCTGCAAAGTAATGGTAGCGTAGGTTTGGCTGGCAGCTTCAATCTTAACGTTCTCCTTCGCTTCAATAGCCTGGTGAAGCCCGTCGCTATATCTGCGGCCCTCCATTATACGACCGGTCTGCTCATCTACAATTTTAACCTGACCGTCGATCACTACATATTCATCATCGCGCTCGAAAAGTGTATACGCTTTCAACAGTTGTTGAATGGTATGAATTCTGTCGGCCTTTAACGAATAATCCTTAAGGATGGCTTCTTTCTGCTGTAATTTTTCCTCTGCATTCAGGGAGGGATTATTGTCAATTTCTGCCAGCAGGATACTAAGGTCAGGAAGAATAAAGAAGTTGGGATCCTCGCTTCCTTTTGTAATATATTGAATACCTTTTTCAGTTAATTCTACAGAGTTATGTTTTTCATCAATATGGAAGAAAAGTTCTTCGTCCACTTTATGCATTTCCCTCGACTGATCTGCCATATAATAATTCTCAGCCTTCTGTAGCTTAACTTTAATTCCGGGTTCACTCAGAAATTTAATCAATGCACTGTTTTTGGGCAAACCTCTGTAAGCTCTCATTAGCGCCAATCCGCCGCTTTTAGGATCATCATCACCTTCTGCGAATTTCTTTTTAGCTTCAATCAGATACTTGTTTACTGCCTGCCTTTGGGCCTCAACCAGTTTTTCGATGCGAGGTTTCAGCAAGTGGTATTCCTGTTCGTCACCACGCGGTACCGGACCGGAAATAATCAATGGGGTACGAGCGTCATCAATTAATACGCTGTCGACCTCATCCACCATTGCGTAGTGATGTTTGCGCTGTACCATTTCATCCGGTGAATGAACCATATTATCCCTGAGGTAGTCAAAACCAAATTCATTATTGGTTCCGTAAGTGATGTCAGCCTGATAAGCTTTTCTTCTGGCTGCGCTGTTCGGGCTGTGTTTGTCGATACAGTCTACCACAAGGCCGAGGAATTGAAACAGCGGCGCGTTCCATTCTGAGTCGCGTCGGGCCAGATAGTCGTTAACCGTAACAATGTGCAAACCTTCACCGGCCAGGGCATTCAGGTAGGCTGGGAGAGTGGAGACGAGCGTCTTACCTTCACCGGTTGCCATTTCTGCAATTTTCCCCTGATGTAATACAATACCACCTATCAACTGAACGTCGTAGTGAATCATATTCCAGGTTATCGGGGAACCAGCAGCCAGCCAGCTGTTCTTATAAATGACCTTATCGTTTTCTATCCTGATGTGTTCTCTGCCAACACTGAGTTCTCTGTCGAGTTCAGTAGCCGAAGCTACAAGCTCTTCATTCTCTGTGAATCGCCTTGCAGTTTCTTTTACAACCGCAAATGCTTCGGGTAATAATTCATTCAGGATAACTTCAATCTGTTCATCCTTTTCCTTCTTCAACTTGTCGATCTGCTGATAAATGGCGTCTTTTTCACTCATTTCTGCAGACGACAACTCTTCTGCTTTGTTAGTCAGCGAATCGATCTCACTATTTACAGATTCAAGGTGTTTTCTGATTCTTTCACGGAATTCAACAGTTTTATGACGCAATTCGTCGTTAGAGAGCGATTGGTACGATTTGTAGTATTCATTTATTACGGGAATCAGCGGTTGGATCTGTTTGATATCCTTTTCTGATTTATTACCGCCAAACAACTTCGAAAGAAAACCTAGCATATATATTAGTTATAATGTAATTGTTACCGGGTTAAACCCCTTTAAAGTCAAATATGATGCGAGAATCAGTATCAGGCCAAAATGACAGGCAGCAAATGTAACAAATATGTGATAAATCAGGACTCGTCTCCGTTGTTATCCCATATCTTAAAAATATTATTTCTGATGGCAAAAACCACCAGGCCGACCCGGCTTCTTACCTTGAGTTTTTCGAAGAGATTGTCTCTGTATCCATCAATGGTCCTGGCGCTTACACCCATAATGTCGGCTATCTCTTTGTAAGTCATTTCCGTGCAGGAAAAGCGGAGGAATTCAATTTCTTTTGTGGTGAAACCCGAAATCAGGTCATAGTCCATTATAAAGCTCTGATCGTGGTTGTTGAGGTTACGGACTACTCTGCCCGTCACATATTCGGTGAGGTAATAGTCCATTGTTGCAACCTTTACCATGGCGTGTTTCAGTTCGGCAGGATCCAGAAGTTTAAACAGGTAGGCCCGGACGCCAAGTTTTAACATTCGGATAATTGCATTATCCGCCTCGTGCATACTGATTGCGATGACTTTTACATCGGGGTGTTTCTCCCTTAACCAGCGGGCGGTTTCGTATCCGTCCATTTCCGGCATCTGTACGTCAATAAGCACCAGATCCGGTGGGTTCTGGTGGTCGAAATTTTCGATGAAATCCTTCCCGTTGGAAGCTTCCTGAACAATTCGGAATCCACCGAATTCATTTACAATCCTTAAAAGCCCCTTACGAAACAAAGTGTGGTCATCAACGATAGCAACGCTAAAAATTTTTGGGTTCATGTGCAGTTAAAATTTTTCGGGTTATTAACAGGGTTATAAGCATCATATCGGATGCTCAGATTCAAGACATAGCTGTTTCTCAGCCATCAAAGTCGATTTGTGGCTGGAAACGGAAATATGGCTGCGCTTCGCGCAGCCTGGAGCCGCTTGCAAAAATTTGTGTTTGTACTACTAAAGGCCGTGGAGCAACGCCTGAATAGGATTATCCTGTGGACTAAGATGACCGGTCAATCAAAGAAGGGGGGACAATACTGAATCAGGTATTTTTAATTTAGAGTTGGATTAATCACAGGATGATTAACCCAAAGGCCTGACGGACTGCCTTGCGGTGGAATTCCGATGGGTTACCGTAAGAAAAGCGACCCGAAGGTCGAAGCGTAAGACAATTCAGATACATAGGACAACGCATAGTCTGTTAGCTTTGGTGATTAGTAGTCAAATCCTTCAAAAAGAGGATTTATATTTTTCGGCCGCTAATATAAAGTCTGATTTGATAAAAAATACTTATATGATCATAAAAGTTTCCGAAAAGGTGATTTTCTGGTAAATAACAGGGGTGTTTTGGTCGAAAATCGGAATGAGCATAACTCAAATATTGGTTTTTAGCCCTATTCCAGTACCTTTGCACGCAATTTCAATCTGATAATTCAATTTTGAGTTTTGCAGCCATTATTTTTGCAGGCTCGGAAAGTAAAACAGGTATTATAATACTTTAATAATCAATGGATCATGAGCGGTGCATTAAAAGAAGTTCGTAACCGGATCAAATCAGTACAGTCTACCCAACAGATTACAAAAGCCATGAAAATGGTGAGTGCAGCAAAACTGCGTCGTGCACAGGATGCAATTATCCAGATGCGTCCCTATGCTAACAAACTACAGGAAATGCTCAGCAATATCGCTGCAAGTGGTGAAAACGAAAGCGGGTTGAATCTTGCGGAAGAAAGACCGGTAGAAAAAGTACTGATGATTGTGATTACGAGCGACAGAGGACTTTGCGGAGCTTATAATTCCAACATTATTAAAGCCGCCCGGAGCGCAATTCAGGAGAGATATGCTGAACAACAGGCAAAAGGAAATGTTGAAATCTGGGCGATAGGTAAAAAGGGTTACGAATTTTTCCTGAAAAATAAATATCCGGTTAGCACCGACTATAAAGATATCTTTCTCAATCTGACTTTCGAAAATGTTCAGGCTTGTGCGTCCGCGGCAGTAACAGCTTTTGCGGAAAAGAAATTTGATGTGATTGAACTGGTATACAGTCAATTCAGAAATGCTGCCTCTCAGGCATTCACAGTAGAAAGATTCCTTCCGATTCCAACCGTTGAATCAAAAGAAGGAGATAAGAAAACTGAATTTATTTTTGAACCTCAGCGTGAAGAGCTGATGACGGTTCTGATGCCAAAAATCCTGAATACTCAATTGTTCAAAGCTGTACTCGATGCACATGCTTCAGAACATGGAGCAAGGATGACAGCAATGGATAAAGCGTCTGAGAATGCCAATGAACTGTTGAAAACGCTGAAGATCAGCTATAACAGAGCCCGTCAGGCCGCAATTACAACGGAGCTTACAGAAATCGTAAGTGGTGCCGCCGCTCTGAAGGGATAATTGCAGTTCAGGTCGCAACCCGCTATTAAATTATTCCGTTATCAAACTGATTGTATGGAAATTTCTGAAATAATCCCGCATATTGAAGCGCTTGTATTTGCGAGCGACAAACCATTGACCAATCAGGAACTGACTGATCTGATCAATAATGCATTCGGATTCATGGAGGATAAAATAACCATTGATCAGATTGATGCGGCCCTCGAAGGAATTCAGGAAAAATACAGTGCGGAATTCTATCCCTTTGAAGTTAGAGAAAGCGGTGGGGGCTGGCAGTTCCTGACAAAAAAAGAATTTCATAAAACCGTAGCACAGCTTAACGGAGATAAGTTTCTGAAGAGACTATCGGGTGCTGCTATGGAAACATTGGCGATTATCGCTTACCGCCAGCCTATTACCAAGTCGGAAATTGAAGCCATAAGAGGTGTGAGCTGCGATTATGCAATCCAAAAATTGCTGGAAAAAGACCTGGTTGTGATCGCAGGAAGAAATGAAGAGCTTCCGGGTAAACCGCTGATTTACCAGACATCCCGGTCTTTTATGGATTATTTCGGAATTAATTCACCGGATGAACTTCCGAAAATAAAAGAAGTACTGGCTGATCAGGTTGTCGAACCTTCGGTAGTCAACGAAGCTGGTGAAGCAATACCATCTGATAATGATGATGAAGCTGATATTTCATCTGCACCCCTGGTAGTAAACGAAACCGGAGAATTGCTCGAAGGTACCAACCAACCGGAAGATTTATCCGTTGATGATTCTTCCGAAAATCTGAATAACCAGAGCGATGATCCGGAAACTGCTGAATCAACTTCAGAAGAACCCGGGGATGTTGAAATGGATGCAGATGAGAATGAAGAGTATGGCGGGTTAAATGATGAAGAAGAAGATGATGATGATGATGATAATGACGATGAAGAAGAAGATGACGATGATGATGATGACGAAGAAGGTGAAGAAGATGATGATGAAGATGATTAAGCCTTATTCCTGCCTTCATTACAATAAATAACTTAATCTCTCCTATAATGTCCTTTGCTTCGCTTACGCAAGAACAGCTTAGATCACTTGCCAATGAGTTTGGTACTCCACTGTATGTATACCACGCGGAAAAAATAAAGGAGCAATACGAAAAGCTGAAAAAAGGATTTGAAGGTTCGAATACAGTATTCTACTATGCCTGTAAAGCGCTGACCAATATTAATATCTTAAAGTACGTATGCTCATTAGGTGCTAATGTTGACTGCAGCTCTATAAACGAAGTGAAACTGGCTCGTCATGCCGGATTTCCACCTGACAGAGTTTTATACACCTCTAATGGAATAGCATTTTCTGAAATAGTTGAGGCACAGGAACTGGGCGTAATCATCAACATTGATAGTATCTCGAATCTCCGGAAATTCGGTGAAAAATACGGCGACTCCTATTCTGTTGGAATCAGACTTCGCCCGAATATAATGGCCGGAGGGAATCTGAAGATTTCAACCGGGCATGATAAAAGCAAATTCGGAATTCCGGTTGAGCAAATTGATGAAGTCCTGGCTCTTGTAAAAGAACATAGTCTGAAAATCAGAAATCTTCATATCCATACCGGAAGCGATATTAAAGATGTGGATGTATTTTTAAAAGGAATTGAAGTTTTATTTCAAATAGTTCCGCTTTTTCCCGATCTGGAGGCAATAGATCTCGGTGGAGGTTTTAAAGTGCCTTACAAACCGGGTGATAGTGAAACGGATATTGAACTTCTGGCGAAAAAGGTTAAAGAAGATTTTGACCTTCATGCTGAAACCAAAGGAAGGAATTTTCAGATATGGTTTGAACCGGGAAAATTTCTGGTAAGTGGTTGCGGTTACCTGATCACCAGCGTGAATGTTATCAAGGAAACTCCCAACGTCACATTTGTCGGGGTTGATAGTGGGTTTAATCACCTCATCCGCCCCATGTTCTACGACGCCTATCATCATATTGAGAATTTAAGCCACCCCAACGGTCCGGTAAAAACCTATACCGTCACAGGAAACATCTGCGAAACCGACACATTTGCATCTGACCGGAACCTCCCGGAAGTCCGTGAAGGCGATTTCCTTGTGTTTTATAACGCCGGCGCTTATGGTTTTGAAATGTCTTCCAACTTCAATTCGCGGTTTAAACCCGCAGAAGTACTGGTACTAAACGGTAAAGCACATCTGATCAGACGAAGAGATATATTTGAAGATCTGCTGAGAAACCAGATAGAAATATCGCTTTGATATTTTTTCTACCTTAGTAGTTCAAAAATATTACTATGCTCAGAAATCT
>DATCKB010000458.1:0-7108 GCA_036562505.1 Parasegetibacter sp.
CTTTATCTCTGGCAAATGGGGTTGCTAAGGACGTCCGCATTTATGGATCAAGAGCACAAACCGATATCGAAAAATGGAAGCAAGAAAATTATAATTTTCTTAAGTCAGTCATTGATTTAAGAAGCGAATTAGGCCGGTTAATAAAACAACCTCCCAAAATGGAAGCTGGTTCTGTGAAGGCTTTGCAGGATAGTGCCCGTTTAAGATTGCAACTTACCTACGACAAGATTGGGCGCAGTGTGTTTCAGTTGGTGGAGTCTAATCCTGCCTCTTATGCCGGTGCCTACCTCCTCCATTGGTACAAAACAAACGTCCCTCTTGATTCACTTAAGAAATATTACTTAAAACTTTCCCCCTCAGTACAGCAAGCTGAATTTTCGGTGTCCTTGTTTGATTATTTGTTTACTTTGTCAAACGATGAATTTAGGGCAGGAAATGGCAATAAACTTTCTCGGGACCTGAATAAAGCACGCTCTCTTTATGATTTTACTATTAAAGATCAGAATGAGGAAAATATCAAATTATCGCAATTTAAAGGAAAACCTGTCCTGCTATTCTTCTGGGCAACTTGGTGCAGTTCCTGCCATCAGTATGAGCGCTACCTAAATGATTTAATGGAAAGCCTTGAATCAGATTCAATACACTTTATTTCAGTTTCACTGGATAAGATTGATGATTTCCAAAAATCAAATAAAAAGATAAGGCTTCCCTGCATAACCTTATTGGATAGCGAAAATACGCTTCGTTATTTTTACAGATTTCTTTATGTCCCCACCTTCATTATATTAGATCATAAAGGGGGAATTGTTTTCAATAATTCGTCTATTTCGTCATTAAAAGATAGCATCTACCAGGCATTGGAGCGATATCACGAGGATGTTCAAATAAAAGCGAAATAGAGGCCGATATAATTTTCATGTTATTTCCTATAAAGCTGTGATGTATAAACGGATTGTATCAAGATCCAAAAAACTAAACTTAAATATAAAGACTTCGCCACGAAGTTCCTTGCATAAACGACAAGGACTGTCCCACTGGCGCAATCTGTTTGGAATATATGTGTGTATGGGGAAACAGGATATGTTGATTGTACTATAGGGGAGACCAACCCAAATAGAACCTATGTTCTACAAGTGGGAACAGGAAGTGGGAACCCTCATCTAAAACATACCAAAGGGTTCCCTTGAAATTTGCCTTTGGTATGTTGAAATATTAAGATCAAAAATGCTAAAACTTTTTCTTCTCATATTGCTACCATTCCTGCAATTAAATTTCCTTTTTGCCCAGAATTTGCTGTGCAACGGTGGATTTGAGGATGAAAATATTTGCACCGAATTTAAAGAAAGGTGTTCTCCTGCCGGGTGGGTAACCAGTTCCCTGAGCTTACCGGTTCAAGCAAATTCTTATGCCATGGGGGAGCCTGCCGAAAGAAAAAAGTTCATAAAAATAATTGCAGGAAGTAAAACCGTTAATAATGCCCGGACCTTTACCAGTACCAGGCTTTTGTGTGGATTACGAAAAGGAAAAATTTATAAGATCGAATTTAATTACCGCTCATCATCTTTCAAGCATGACAGTCTTGGCGTATATCTCTCTACCGATAACTTTTTATATGAGCAGCGGAAATTGCCTGAAATTATTCCTTCTATATGGGTGAGAGCTGCTGGCAACGAATTCGGAAAAGACCTCACCGTATGTTTAGATAACATCGTAGTAGATTCTGTACCTTTCGGTGCAGTAAGTCTACGCCTTACCAAAGCCGATCTGCCAACCAACGCAGTTCTTCCGGAATCTCTGGTGAGACCGGCTTTTAGAATGATATCTATTAACAGGGTCAGTGACAAGAACAATACAAAAGTTGAAAATCATTCAGAATTTCTGTCATTTCACAAAGAGTTCAATATCCTGTTTGGTGATATAGAGAATAAAAACGTTGTCATTTTTGACCACAACAACAATCTCGACTTTTCTGATGACATAGCTTATAATATCGGTGTGGACAGCCACTATATACCGATTCGGAACGTGCAAGTATTAGACGGGAGTAATACCGACTCAGTCACATTCTACGTGAAACCAGAAAAGTCATCGCTAATTATAATAAGTACTAACCTGGTTACGGGAGAGAAAAAACAGATTATCCCACCAATTGACGAAGAACTTAAAATACTAGTCCCGTTCAGAACCGGAACTATATCAGTAGAAAACGAGGTATACAGGGCTGCATTATTTAATTACCATTTGAACGGATCCTATAGAAATAAAATGACCAGCTTGATAATCACCGCTCAAAATACACCATTTAAACCCGCATCGGAAAATTCTATGCAATATGGCACCGGAGACACTATTTTCCTGAAGAACCATAAGTATGTATTTGATCAGGTAAATGAAACCGGATCCAAAGTACTCCTGCGATTTGCAGGATATCAGGATAATAATTTAGGTTTTGACGAAGGAAATTATTCGTTTGACATCACCGGGGAAGATTTACTGACCGAACAAAGCATCTCCTTCCTGAAATCGAATAAATATACCCTGATCGATTTTTGGGGGACGTGGTGTGGACCCTGCCTACAGTTTACACCTCAAATAAAAGAGTTGTATAATTCTATCGATAGCTCGAAATGCCAGATAGTTGGGATTGCGGTTGATAAAAATCCGGATGTTGTAAAAACTTATTTGATGCAAAATGAAATAAAGTGGCCTGTCATCTTTGATGCAAAAGCTAATCCTAAAATAGCAACGAGATTTAATATCAAATTATATCCGCTATTCCTACTAATCGATCCTCACGGTAAAATATTAATCAGAGGATCCAGTCAGCAAACATTCAATTCAATCAGACGAATTATGCTGGAGACTATCAGGAAATGAAACAAACCGCATGTAAATAATAACGTATGAAACGATCTGCATTCTTCATTCTATGTTGTGTTTATTTTGTTCCGGGAACGTCAAGGGTAACTGGGGAGGATTTTTCACATCACTTTTAAAAGAGATCGCTCGCCTCGTCCCGGTGATCAATCTACCTTAACCTTGTACTCCATATCTTCCACTGGAGGAAAACAGATCTGTGAGTCGCAGCACTGGTAAGAAACAGAGCAGGTAATTACACCTGCTCCCGCTCCTTTAATTTGTTGCGCAAATATGAATTCGTTCTCGTAAATGGTAGTACCCTTCTCGTTGAAATACTTGTACGATGGCTTCTTCAGATCACCAACCTTTATATAACCTTCCGGAAGAGTAATCTTTACCTCAGTAGGTATATAAGGATCTCCACTGGCTACATACGCATAGGTGTGATATCCGGGATGTACGCGGAACTTCACCACCACTTCTTTCACTTCTGAATCAATATCAATGACTCCGGCAGCTACGCTCACCGCATTTTCATGACTTGTTTCGCCCGGCTGAATTTTGCTGTACGACTGCTTAGCACGCTTCGTTTTGTAGTCGTTACCGGGAACAGACTTATCATAAGTGTTGATCATAAAATAATATCCGCCTGTTTCGGTAAAGAACATACGATGTTTGTTTTCTTCAAACCATTTTCTCCATTCAGCCGGAGTTGCAAAGTCTGCCATCGTATAACGGTCTAGAATACGCTTAGCTTTTTCTGCATCTTCTCCTTTCTCTAACATGCTGATAGCTTTATCCAGCAGACGTTTGTCGTAGTAAGGAATTCCCAGACTCTTCACATCTTCATCTACAGAGATCTTGTACATTTCGTCATGTGAATAAAAATAGTCTCTATTATCCTTATAGAACTTTGCGTAGGCAGCGGAATTCATTCCGAACTGATCGAATAAGTCTTTGTTATAACGTTTTACAAAGTCTTCAAAACTTTCTTTTGGCTGAGGTCTGTAGCTTAATGCCCTTTCTTCAGATTCTGTCAGCTTCTCTCCTTTTAATTTTTTCTCCTCGGCTTTTTTCTTTTCCGCCAGCATTCTTTCGTCAAAGGCGGCATTCGACTTTACCCTGGAATCATAAGCTTCTCTGGAAGACAGATAAATTTTCTCTTTGAGATATTCTCTGGTCGCTCTTCTGTCGAGGTATTTTCTGGCTATCACTCCTTTACCATCAAATTTTGAAATATATACAATCGCATTCGCCAATACGGTCTGCGCTTCATCCGTCATAAATTCCGGTGAAGCAGCAAATCCCCAGTGGAAGAAATTGCCATGACGGCCTAACGCAACGGCGTCAAGTGTTTTCTGACAAACACCGCTGGAAATCGACTCTGCATCAGGTGAATCTTCATAACCCCAGGGACGCGCAACCATTCCTATACGAAAGTTTTTATCAGTAATATATCCCTTAGTCTGCACCCGCCACATCGGTAATGTTTCGGGAGTTTTATAACCCAAAAAATATTCATAATGAAAAGCATCTTCCGGAGTTGGACGGGTTTCAATCGTCATCTTGACCGGGAAGGGACCTTTGAAGATTTCATGTTCTTTTTTAAAGTTATGTGCGTGAGCGTCTAAACACAAGCAATACCAGTCGTGTTTCAAACCAATACTTCTCCCAAGTTTTTCGCCTAATTCACCAATAAACACGACAGGCTTATCAAAGTCTTCTGTAAAATAACCGGCCGGTATAACCTTGGTGGTGCGACCAGATTCATCTTTAATCACCTTACGCTCGGTAACAGGTTTTGGTGTACCGTCAAATACAGTTACATCATATTGTAACGACATCGACTGCGTATAGTCGTTAGCGTGAATCACTTTCACATCGGTGAAGAAGCGCTTAAGCATAGCTTCAAATGAAGCCATTCTTCTGGCGGCGTCTTTCTCCTGTTCTTCTTTATTGGAAAAGGCTTCTTTTTCCCAGTTGGCGGAACCACCAACATATAGTACGTTCAGTTTTTGCTTGCCTTTTTGCTGAGCAAGTACGCTCAATGAAAAAGCGAACAAAATTATCAATGATGTAAAAAAATGTTTTAGTCGCATATGTTTTGTTTTTATGATGTTGTTTAGTTTAATCTGCCTGCGAACCCGTCAGCTCCAGAATTTGCGCAGGGAGGTTTTTGGCAGATGGAAGGGCAGCATTCATTTCGTTGATTTTGAAATCTTTGTCGATCAGAATAGATCTCGGTATGCCAACTATATTATACGCATCCAGTTTATTCCGGTTAATGTACCATTGATATCCGGTTGCATTTCTGGACTCAATATTTTTCTTCCAGATTTCCGGAGAACTGTCGATCGACAATGAAATAAAAGCTACATCATCACGATCTTTAAATTGTTCTTTCAATTTTTCATAGGCAGGCATTTCAGCCATGCACGGGCCGCACCATGTTGCCCATATATCAATATAGATAACTTTTCCTTTCAGACTGCTCAGGTTAACCGGTGTACCATCGGAATTCAGAGCAGTGAAATCAACAGCTTTGTCGCCCTTACCAAATTTCATCAACATGGCATGAAACTGCAGTGCAGCATCCCTGTACTCACTTGTTTGTATGGCTGTTATCTTAGATTTGACAGCACTTATTTCCTCTTTATCATTTAATTTCTGCATGCCGCGAACCAGGGAATTCGCTGTTAACCAATCCTGAATCTTTCTGGAATCTGGTGCGTTGGGATTTACCTTTATGAGGTCCGCACAAATATCACGATACACTACCAGTTTCAGGTAGCTTGCATCCACAAAACCCATCATGAACTTTTCTATGATTGGTGCAGAAATTTCAGCATACTGGGTAATAAACTCCTTACGCTGAGTTTCATCGAGGTGACGTGCGCTCCCGGCATAACTCCTCACCATTTTTAAGCTATTGATGATATCAGCTTTTATTCGAGCTTCTTCGAGGCGCTTGAATTCTTTCGTAACACTTCTTAATGCTGTTAATTCATTCAACCGTCTCAATGCAGCTTCCATGATACTGTCGATGGTTTCATCCGGAGTTTTTCCGATTCGTCTGCCTGCTTCAAGAAATGAACCTCCTTTAGGAAATGGTGTACCTCTGAGGTAAAGATTGGCTTCACTTCCCTGCCCTTCGAAGCTGGCAGCCAGATTTTTGTTATAGTCGATAACCAGATTCAGATCATCTCCCGGACTGAGATATAAAATATTTCGTCCGATCCGGAAATAGTTTGGTGCCTGAAGTGGAAAATTAATAGAAAATCTACCTTCAGCATCCGGCACAATCATGCGATCCGCAGAAGGAGGTAACAGGTACTGAAATTCTGATAGGTCTTCAACCTCTACCTGATTACTAAAGTTTACCAGCTGCCCTTTTAACTTCACCTGATTTTGTGCAACTAAAGACAGCGTTGAAAATGCTAAGACAAACAGAAAAATAACTCTCATTTGTAGCCCGCTTTAAAGATTACTTATCTAATAGTTCAGAGATCATGAGCTCCAGCGTACGTTCATTATCCCTGTCAGTTCTGAAGTTCGAAAATACAATATTACCATTCTTATCTATCAGATAATTGGTGGGGGCTCCGCGGGCCACAAGGTTACCGCGCTTATCTTCTTCATCACGTACCGGTATAAATGAATATCCGCTTTGTTTCATGAAAGGTACTACATAGGGATCCTGTTCATGAACCATGTTGATACCGATATATGCGAGCTGATCTTTACTGAACTTTCTTACTACATTTTCAAAATGCGGAAATTCACCGCGACAGGGACCACATCCCGGAAACCAATATGTTACGAGAACAACTTTTCCTTTCAGATCGGCTAAGGAAGTTCTGCCCGGGGTGAGATAATTCTCCAGTGAGAAAACAGTAGCCGGTTTTGAACCTGCTTTTCTGATTGCCCAAACATCGTTATGGATATCTTTTGCTGTTTTGTTCAGTTTAGGGGCATATTTCAACAGATACTCCATCAATACATCCATAGGCTCCGCTGCATAATAATTCAGCAGGCTATCGTACGCCTCCTTATGTTTTCCCGCAGCTGATGCGGCTTTGGCCCGCTCGAGATAAAGCAATTCTTTAGTAGCGGAATAACGGACAGGAGTAACCGAGTGAAGTGTTTTTAATGCTTCCTCTGCGTGGTTTTCAGCGAGTAGCTGCCGGGCTGAAATGATGGCTTCAACAATTTCTTTTCTCTGGACCCAGGCATTTCTTCCGTTCAGGGA
>DATCKB010000463.1:0-2075 GCA_036562505.1 Parasegetibacter sp.
CTTTAGTTGTTCCGGGAATAACTTGCCCCTGAGAAGTAGGGAACTTCCAGAAACAGGTAGTTGCGGCAGAAGTAATGGTAATTCCTCTTTCCTGCTCCTGTGCCATCCAGTCCATTGTTGCTGCACCTTCATGCACCTCTCCTAATTTATGCGATTTACCTGTGTAGTACAGGATACGCTCTGTGGTAGTGGTTTTTCCTGCATCAATGTGTGCAGCAATACCGAAGTTCCTTTGAAATTTTAAGTCTGCCATAAATTTTTAAATGACTATTTGTATTGAAATTGGGGTGCAAAGTTATATTTTTTTATCAATACACCAATGATTTGTTTTATATTCCTGGCAGGGAAAATCCTAAATAAATGTTGTAATCCCCCGAATCCCGATCCGGAGGTATTCCAACGGGGAGGTATAGTTTAAAATCGCGCAAAAAAAAGGGCCGTATCGGATGATACAGCCCTTTAAAATCATTCTATATTTATTACACACGGAAGTGAGAGAATGCCTTGTTGGCTTCTGCCATACGGTGTGTATCTTCTTTTTTCTTGAATGCACCGCCTTCGCCTTTGCTGGCTGCGATAATTTCCTGAGCCAGTTTGTCAGACATGCTGCGACCGTTACGCTCGCGGCTGTAACGAATCAACCACTTGATGCTCAGAGATATTTTTCTGTCAGGACGAACCTCAGCAGGAATCTGGAAAGTAGCACCACCAATACGACGGCTTCTTACTTCAACAGCCGGAGTTACATTGGCCAGCGCCCGCTTCCATACTTCATATCCATCTTCATTGGTTTGCTTAGCCACCTTGTCTAACGCTTCGTAAAAAATATGGTAAGCAATACTTTTCTTGCCCTCCCACATGATGTTATTCACGAAACGGGTAACCAGTTTATCCTGAAACTTCGGATCCGGCGCTAAAGGGAGCTTTTTAGCTTGTGCTTTCCTCATTTATATAAAATTTCTAATATGATTAATTATTTCTTAGCTTTTTCGCGCTTGGTACCGTATTTAGAACGGCTCTGCTTACGGTCTTTCACCCCTGCAGTATCCAGACTACCACGAACGATGTGATAACGTACACCCGGTAAATCCTTAACACGACCACCACGGATCAACACAATGGAGTGCTCCTGAAGGTTATGTCCCTCACCTGGTATATAAGCAATCACCTCAACTTTATTCGTTAAACGAACTTTAGCCACTTTACGCAGAGCGGAGTTAGGCTTTTTAGGGGTTGTGGTATACACACGTGTACAAACACCACGACGCTGCGGACAAGCATCCAGCGCTCTGGACTTGCTCTTCGCTTTAATAATCTCTCGACCTTTTCTAACTAATTGTTGAATTGTAGGCATTTGAACCTATTTTGTTTTTTGGGACGGCAAAGGTATGAAAAGATTTAAAAAATCAAAATCTTCTTTTTGACTTTTTAATTTTGAGTTCTGACTATCTACACTTTTACCATCCATCCGTGGGTATCGGGAAGTTTTCCCTCGCGGATATCATTAAGAGTTTGTTTTACTTTCGTTGCTATTTTGAAGGTATTCACATCAAATTCGATCACATAATCCTTGTACTTCAGCTTCTCAATCAGCGAAACTATTGCCGCAGTACCGGTACCAAAAGATTCCTGCAGTTTTCCGGCCTTATGTGCTTCAATCAGCTCATCTATACTGATTTTTCTTTCTACTACCTTAACCCCGGCCTCTTCCAGCAGGGTGATAACCGACTTACGGGTCACCCCCTCCAGTATGGTTCCCTCCTCTAATGAAGGAGTAACAGCTACACCATCAATCATGAAGAAAACGTTCATCATTCCCACTTCCTGCAGCCATTTGTGCTCAAAAGCATCTGTCCACAGTACCTGATCATATCCCTGCTTTTTAGCTTCAGTAGCCGCCAGCATACTCGATCCGTAGTTTCCGGCATTCTTTGAAAACCCGACCCCGCCGGGAGCCGCCCTGGTATACTTTTCTTCCACCATAATTTTCATGGGAGCAGCATAATAAGGGCCTGTCGGACTAAGAATAATCAGAAACTTATAGCTCTCGGAAGGCCTTACTCCCAGCGCAGTAT
>DATCKB010000466.1:0-2042 GCA_036562505.1 Parasegetibacter sp.
CCATAAGGAGCAATAAAGCAGATTGTCGCATAGCAAATGTTTTTGACCCAAATTTATCCAGTTGAAAAACGGATAAATAGTACGGAAGCGACATCCGTTCGCCGTCCTTTAATAAAACACTTCGTGTTGCAGGCTGACGGGAAGCTGTTCCAGCTGTTTCTGAATTTCTGTGGGGGTGGCGCCGCCGAACTGTTTGAAGTCCCGGATCAGGTGCATCTGATCGAAATAACCACAGCTATGGGCGAGGCTGGTCCAGTTGATAGCCGGAATTGCCTCCCGCATGATCCAGGCTTTGGTGAATCGCACGAGGCGGGCGTAGAATTTTGGAGTGAGGCCAATTCGCTGTTGGTACAATCGTTCGAGTTGCCGGATACTCACACAGGAAAGGGAAGCAATTTGCGAAACATTCTGCGGTGTTTGACTGGAAAGAAAAGCGGGGAGCACCTTGTCGATAGGCAATTCGGTTTTATGCTTATTGAGCCGGCTAAACAGCCATTGGTGAATGATGGCTACCATGTCCTCCGGCCTGGCCGCTTCACTCAATTGTTCAGACACCAGCCCCATCTGGTTATCGAGCCAGAGCGCTGAGGGGTTGACTTCGGTATCGCTCCCCCATTCATTTAAAGGGATGCCGGAAAGCCGATAGAGTGCTCCGGGTTGCAGCCCGATTTTCACCACCAGGTGCCGATACCCGATTTCGACATCAATTTTCCGAATTCGCCTGGCCACCACGGCACTATGCGGAAGCTGAACGGGCTCGCCCGTCTCAGAGCGAATGATAACGGGATCGTGCGGGTAAAAGAAGATGGCCTGCTCCTGGATGGGCGGCATCGGGAAGATGGGCAAAGGTGAACCGGCATCGAGCTCCACCTGTTGAATCACAATATTATTCACCAGCTCCTGCAAAGCCGGATGTGGCCGGTAAACTTTGTGAAGGCGGAACATGGTTCAAATGAATTAAGGTAATTCAATGCTTCCTCGACTGTATAAAGATACCTTGAAATGAAGGAATTTTATTATAATAGTCCCCACAAACCCACCAAATAATTAAAGCTCCTTTAAAAAATTAAAGCACAATGCATCCCTGTTCTCCCTGATTTCAGCTTGCTTTTTTGCGTAGTACTCCAACTCTGAGATAAAGCCGGGAAAAATTAGGGATTTAATGAGCTCCTCTCTGTAAATTCTATATAGTACGGGATAGTCATCTTCGACCTCTATACACTTCTTGACCTCATCTGGAACCTTCAAATCATCAGCACTTAAATTCTTTCCATTTTTCCTAACATTAGTCACTTCTATATAAATATTGAAATCTCTCAAAAATGTTTCCACCGTTTTGCCAATAAACTTATCTCTATCCGGATAACTTACCTCCCAATATCCTACGCGTGAGCCATAAAGCGGATCGGTGTCGATACAATAGTTCTTTTTATATACCTTAAAATCGTCATTAATTTTCGCTACAAATCCATAATTGAAACGAACCTGTTCAATTGGCCCCATAAGTGGTGTCATTCTGAATCCAAGATGTACCTCCTTAAGTTCGCCGATATAACTGTAATATTCCTTTTTGATCGAGGCCAGCTCAATCTTAACGAATCTACTTAATGAATTTTCCACCAGATAATTCTTCCAGAATTTTATTGTCGAATCCGCTTTCGGTATATGCATTCCAAATTCACCCTTCCAATCAATCTCCCACTGACCATATTTAGGATTCCAATAGCTGGTATCGTTTAGAAATTTGTAATATTTAAACAACCGCTCGTAGGAAAGGTCAATGTATTTAGCCTTAAACAAGTCGTCTTTTCCATCAACCTGTTTGTGCAATGCCTCATAAAACGACGCAAATGCTGTATCTCTCTTGATTGTTTTCGCAAGTTCCTCTGTACTAAGTTTTTCAAATACAACTTTATCAGGCATACTACTGCACCGTGTTAACAACATTACAGCTGCAATCAAATAAATGCGACCGGCTCTCATAGCAAATTTATTTTTTTCGCTTAAAAACAAAATTCAGCTCTGAAGTCCTAACATTGGGT
>DATCKB010000471.1:0-1941 GCA_036562505.1 Parasegetibacter sp.
ATACTGCACTTTATCATACATTGATAGCCCCTTCAATTTTTAATGACGCAAACGGTGAATACAGAGGTGCCGATAAAAAAGTTTATAAGGAAGAAGGTTTTACAAATCTCACCACATTTTCTCTTTGGGATACTTACCGTGCAGCTCACCCGCTTTTCACAATTCTGCAGTCCGACAGAGTCAATGATATGATCAACTCGATGCTGAAAATTTATGAGCAGCAGGGAAAACTTCCTATCTGGCATCTAGTGGGAAATGAAACTCATACCATGCCCGGTTATAGTGGGGTACAGGTAGTGGCTGATGCATGGTTGAAGGGATTTAAAGGCTTCAGTGATAGTTTAGTGTGGGAGGCACTTAAGACTACCGCTATGCAGGACGAGCGTGGGTTATATTATATTAAAAAATACGGGTATATTCCTGCGGATAGCTTAGTGGAATCAGTTGCATTAGCTATGGAGTATTCTATCGCCGACTGGTGTATTGCACAGGTTGCAAAACGAATGGGGAAAGAAGAAGACTACAAGTTTTTTGCAGACCGTGCAAAGAATTACGCAAAATATTACGATGCATCTGTGGGTTTTATGCGAGGTAAACTTTCCGACACTGAATGGCGAACACCTTTCAGTCCGTTTATCTCCCGGCACATGAATGATGATTTTTGCGAAGGGAATGCATGGCAGTACACCTGGCTGGTGCCTCATGACGTTGAAGGATTAATTAAGTTGCTGGGTGGTGAGCAGCGCTTTTTACAAAAGCTCGATTCACTGTTTACTACTGAGGGAGATATGGGTAAGGAAGCATCGGCAGATATTACCGGATTGATTGGTCAGTATGCGCATGGTAATGAGCCCAGTCATCATATCACCTACATGTATGCTTTTGCAGGTCAGCCGTGGAAGACTGCAGAAAAAGTGAGATATATTCTGGATAGTTTGTACACCGATAAGCCTGACGGACTTTGCGGAAACGAGGACGTCGGACAAATGTCGGCCTGGTATTTATTTTCAGCAATGGGATTCTATCCGGTTAACCCATCCAACGGTTTGTATGTTTTCGGCAGTCCGGTTATGGATAAAACAGAACTCAATCTGGATAACGGGAATCGTTTTATAATTCGTGCGAGCAACAATAGCAAGCGCAATAAATACATACAATCGGTTACGCTTAACGGTAAGAAGTATACGAAGAATTATATTCTCCATTCAGATATTATGGCCGGAGGTGAACTGGTGTTTGAAATGGGTGAAAATCCAAACTTTACCTGGGGAACTGACATGCGCGATCGTCCTTATTCTGAGATCAGGTAACCCTGATTTATCAATAAGTGATTCAATAAAAGCCGGCAGGGGTGGTCATTAAGGTCAGCCGCCGGCTGTTTGTTAAGATTGTTCAGCAGGTCTGATATCGATCAGGCGGATTTGTATGCTACGGTTGCCGTTCCAGACATTTTCTTCCAGGGTGAACAGTATGTCTGCTGGTCGCCCACCGGCCAGAATTTCGTATCTGGGAGCCAGATTGAATCCTATTCCGGCAAGGCAATTATTCCCTTGCTTTAGTACTATCCGCAGATGATTTTCTTTTACAACCTTCGATGCACCGGTGTCAATTACGTTTCTTGCGAGGAAGGTAGGTTTCGGGTTTTCCGGGCCAAAGGGTTCCATTTGTTTAATGATATTGAAGAAGGTCGGCGTAATTTCTTCAAAATTTATCTCAGAATCGATCAGGATTTCAGGGATAAACAGTTCATCAGGAACAGTTCTTCTGACTTCATTTTCAAAAGCGAGACTAAAAGCCTCTACTGACTCAGGTTTGAGTGTCATTCCCGCTGCTGCATAGTGTCCGCCGTAACCCAGCAAATGGTCTTTGCAGGCGTGAATTGCTTCATATAAATTGAAGCCGCTTATGCTTCTAGCACTTCCTGCTACAAGGTCGCCGCTC
>DATCKB010000478.1:0-1559 GCA_036562505.1 Parasegetibacter sp.
ATTTATACCGGTAACTATACCTTCTGGTATGAATCCAGCCAGCTCGCTGCACGTCAGCTCGCCGATAAGAACAAGAAAATAGAAGATAAGCGGAAAGACCTGATGGATTTCATCGCTCGATTCAGCGCAAACGCATCTAAAAGCCGTCAGGCAACCGCAAGAAAGAAAGCACTGGAAAAACTGGTTATTGAAGAAATTCAACCTTCAAACCGCAGATACCCGGGTATCATCTTCCAGCAACAGCGCGAAGTAGGTAACCAGATTCTCAACGTGCAGAAGCTTGCCAAAAAGAATATTGATGGCCGCGTTCTTTTCAGTGATGCAACTTTTACAGTAAACAAAGGAGATAAAATTGCCTTCCTTTCAAAAGATCATAATGCCCTTACTGCATTCTTCGAAATCATTAACGGAGAACTAAATGCAGATGAGGGAGCATATGAATGGGGAACTACGGTTACTTCAGCATACCTTCCTAACGATAACTCGAAATATTTCGAAGAAAAAGACGTAAACCTGATGGAATGGCTGCGTCAGTTTGTTCCGTCACATGTTACTGATGTGGACGAACCCTTTCTCCGGGGCTTCCTCGGCAAAATGCTCTTCAGCGGTGATGAAATTATGAAGAAAGTAGGTGTACTGAGTGGTGGCGAAAAAGTCAGATGCATGATTAGTCGCATGATGCTGCAGAATCCCAACGTGGTGATTCTTGACCAACCGACCAACCACCTCGATCTCGAATCTATTCAGGCATTCAACGAAAGCATGGTGAATTTTAAAGGAATTGTGCTTTTTACCACGCACGACCACACATTTATGCAATCCGTGGCCAACCGGATTATCGAGCTTACCCCTAAAGGGATTATTGACCGTCTCTCTACATTTGATGAATATATTGAAGACGAACGCGTTCAAAAGCTCAGAGCTGAATTATACAGCTAAACAGCTGAAACCAGCTACCTGGATTATTGACCGGTAAAAATGGTACAGGTATTTATCAGCATTGAGCAGAAGCTCCTCCGAATACAAGTTTTGGCCTGTTTTTCCGTTTTATCAGAATAGTAATGTTCAGTTGATGTATTTCGTGGCCGCATACCTGATTAAATTGACCTAATTGTTTGATATAGTGTTAATTTTAATCATGGTGGCTTGTTCAATCATGCTCAAAACCCGGAAAAGAAGCTGTTGTATTCTGATGCTTGCCATAGTGCAACTACTGGCTCTGGCATCCTATGCGCAAGGTCAACCAGCTTCAAATCTGAGAAAAAAGCTGATTCCTGCTTCTCCCTCCATTCAGATTATTGATACACTAAGCATTGTACCTAAAACTTTTTCCATTGCCGGCGTTCCCCCCGAATCCTATAAAATTGATGAAGCTGCTGCTACGCTTTACTGGCTCCGACAGCCGAATGAAGATTCCGTATGGATCAGTTATCGTATATTTCCTTTTCATCTTAAGCCGGTTTTAAACAGGTTTAACTACGATAGCATTCAGAACAATTTTCTTGGTAATCCCTTTGTATTTAACGGAAATAAACAGCAGGAAGAAGGCGGAATATTTC
>DATCKB010000480.1:0-3190 GCA_036562505.1 Parasegetibacter sp.
TCATAACATTCCGCTACAGTATACTTTTTTATTGGCTGAGACAGCAAGTCAGTTTCCAGCAAATAAGGAACACCGCCGTCGTTTGCTGCGGTAGCAGGGTTGTAGGCCTTTGCAAAAATGTTGGCAGAAAGATAATGGAACCAGGCTCTCAATACCAATGCCTCTGCTTTATACCGGTTTGCCAGGTTACGGTCACCAGTAGCCGCATCTGCTTTCGCTATTACCGGATTACAGGTACGGCCGATAACGCTATAAATAGGCTCATATATGTTACAACTGGGTCGTAATTCAGCTCTGTCTAATCCCTCTTCCCAAAAAATGAGGGCGTGATTGAAGGTTTTTATCGGCTCATTTTTTAACAGTCCAATATTTGTAAAGTAAATTGTTGACGTCAAATAAGCTACTCTGGCTACAGAAAATCCGCTATAGGGGTCGTTCAGCAGAAGATTTAGATCACTGACTGAACTAAGCAGGTTTCTGCCTTTTGGCTTGAGATCCGTAAACTTTTCACAACCAGCCAGAAGCACTGTAAAAGCAAGTGCTAAACTATATATAATCAACTTTTTCATGTTTGCTCAGTTTTGGTAGTTAAAATCTGAAGTTTAATCCGAACACATAACAGGTTGGAAGACGGAGGCCCAGTGTTTCAGGGTCTACGCCGATATCATTACTTTTCCAGACAGCCGGCAGATTGTCGATCTGGAAACGCAGAGACAGATTATCTAATCCGATTTTAGAAACCAAATCTTTATTCAGATCATAACCTAATACGAGATTGCGGATTTTCAGGAAATCTGCGCGATGTACAAATATGTCGGTATTATTTTGAACGGCCGGCTGAGTTGCATTCGCTGTATTGTATTGCCAGATTCCCGGAATGGTAGTATTCTTGTTTGATGGCGTCCAGGCATCAAGATACCAGGATCTTACCGGAAGCGCACCGGGACCAGGATTAATCTGTACCTGGTTGGCTCTCATATGATGCCCGCCATAATATACCATCATTACATTCAAACTAAACCCTTTCCATCCTACCTGATTCTCCATGGCAAAAGTATGCTTTGGATCTGCCTGTCCCGTAAAATAAACCGAGCCGGGAGTTGCACTCTGAATGGTCACGCCGGGAATAATCCGTCCATCTTCGGCGTACCAGGCTTGTGATCCGTCATCAGTTAAGCCGGCAAATTTGTAAGAAAACAGGGAACGAACAGGATAGCCTTGCTTATAACCTAAACTCACCACCTGATAAGCACTGGTCGCCTGAATTTCTACACGGGTGACTCTATTCCTGTTCCATGAGGCTGTTCCCGAGGTTGTCCAGGAAACACCGTTCTTACCTTTTGAACGTAACCAATCGTAACTTAAGGTTAATTCAATACCATTGTTCGCTACGTTTGCCATATTCATCACGAGGCTTGTAAAGCCGGTAGTAGATTCGAGGGTCTGGTTAGAAAACACTTTATCGCTCTTCTTATTATACCAATCAACCACCCCACGCAAACGATAGTTAAACAACATGAATTCCAGACCCACGTTGAACGTTCCTGTCCTTTCCCATGACAATTCAGGGTTACCCGGACTTTCGATAGAGGCTCTTGGAAGTGTTGTGTAATTATTAATCTGGCCTGTTGTGGCGGTCATATAGCTGGTAGCACCCTGATAAATATTTCCGGTATAACCATAGCTGGTTCTTAATTTCAGGTTGTCCACAAAATTGTAACGCGACATAAAGTCTTCTCTGTGCATATTCCAGCTCAATCCAAATGATCCGAAGGGTGAGCCACGGAATTCAGTAGCCAATCCGTAAACATCTGCATAATCTTTCCTTACGGATGCAAAGGCGTTATATTTACGGTTATAGGTGTATGTGAAATTCGCATATCCTGAACCGTTACGACGCTTCACTTCTGTTATTCCGCTGGAAGTAAGTGCACTTTCAATAAACGGAGAAAATACAAATTGGCGCGCAGGATATCCGGGCGCATAAGACGTGGTACTGTTAATCAACCACAGTTCATTGAAGTTCACTGCGGTGGTGGAGTGTGATTGTAACTGATCATCCCACCCAAGGTAAAGTCCACGGGTGCCTTTAGTATTTGTTTCACGAAATTCCACGCCGGCAAGGAAATCCACTTCATGAAGGTCAGCAATAACCCGGCTGAAATTTAGCTGTGCTCTGGCCGTCCAGTGGTTACCCTGACGGTTTTCGAATGCCAGTCTGCCTCCGGTGGTTGGGAGCAGATATCTGTAAGTTCCGTTAGTGTTGCGAATAGAGTAAACGTTACGCATTAACCGCATCACATAACTATCTTCTTCAGAATAATTGGTGACCGATTGTTTGTTCACCTCGTAAACGTACTGGGTATTGATGGTAAGTCCATCCATTATTTTGAATAGCAGCTCACCATGGTAACGGGTATTTTGGCGTTCTGTGCGATGCTTGTTCTTGTTCAACTCATCCAGAATATGGTAGTGCATGGGCTGCAAAGCCGGATTATCTTCTACCCAGGAAGTATACGGATTATAATAGTGTGTCCATCCCGGTGAGATGTTTGCATAGGAGCCATCGTCGTTGAACAGGCTATAGTATGCAGGCAGTCCAAACGGATCAAATATATTTTCTACATAATTACTTCTTCTGTCTTCAGAACGCTGAAGAATATTGTTGACACTGAAATTGATCGTCATCCATTTGGTCATGTCATAAGAACCCTTATAGAAAACGTTCAATTGCTTATCATTATCGTGAATATTGCCGCCGTTATCGCCCTTGAAGTTGAACACGAGGTTCGACTGGAAATTACGTGTACGATTGCGAACTGCTATATCATGTGATTGCAGTACCTGATTTTTCAGGATATGATCGGCGTACTCCTGTGCAAAATTATTCGTTCTGTATTTGGCCATCCGGCTGTCCAGTTCAGCCTGAGTAATTGCACCGGTTTTAAGCAGGTAATGATCATACATAATGGGCGTGATGTTCATATTAAACGACCCCGTTCCATTCAACGCATTGGCAGTAGAGGTCAGGTTCGTTGCTGCCGTGGGTGCATCTGAATAATACCATTTATAAAAATCATTTTCCATGTCTACCTGTTGTGCCGGACTCATGTACCAGTTATCCGCGTAGTTGACATTTTTTTTCTGCCATACCATTACGTTTGAGGATACTTCCACATCAATCTTATCC
>DATCKB010000487.1:0-2333 GCA_036562505.1 Parasegetibacter sp.
TCAATATCCTGTTGGTGCACCATGGAATAACTTCAACAGTGCAGCATTTGCAGGTAAAACAATCTCTAACCTGATGAATGATGAACAACAAGTAACTCCTGTAAGTGTTACATTGGTGACCGCATGGGAAGGTGATAATGATCTGGGTGCTGTAACCGGTAACAATACCGGAGTATTCCCTGATAACGTGATGAAGACTGCATACTATGAGAGCAGTTCTACTCCTAAAGTTGTCAGAATATCCGGACTATCTACTCAGCCGGGAATGAAATACAATCTGGTATTTTTTGCAAGCCGTGCAGCTGGTGATATCAGAAATACAGTTTATAGCTCAGGCGGAAATTCAGTAACTCTGAATGTTTCAAACAATACCAATACAACGGTTCAGCTGAACGGTCTGGTACCGAATGCTAACGGTGTAATAGAGTTCACTGTGACGAAAGGTGCTGGTGCTCCTTATGCTTACATCGGCGCCATGGTGATTCAGTCATACTTTGATAACGGTCAGCCAATTGCACCGTCTAATCTTATCGTGGCTGCAAAATCCAAATCGTCTATCCAGCTCAACTGGGCAGATAAGTCAGGAAACGAAGACGGATTCCAGATCTTCCGTGCGCTAAATCCGAACGGACCGTTTAACCTGATTCACACAACTGGCGCTAACGCTACTTCATACCTGAACACAGGTCTGCAGGAAAATACGATGTATTATTATAAGGTCAGAGCAGTTAAAGGAAATGCTTATTCCGACTTTACCAATATAATGGGTATTTCAACCTACACCATGTCGGTTTACATTAACTTCAACAGAACAAATAACGCTTCTAACCCTTGGTATAATAATACTGCACGGGCACCGGAAGAGGGGTACGTCTTCTCTAATTTGAGAAATGACAAGAATCAGCAAACCGGTATAAACATGACGGTGGTTAGAAACTTTAGTGGGGATAACCCAAGCGGTATGAATACTGGTAATAACAGCGGTGTGGTTCCGGATAACGTTATGAGAAGTTCATGGTGGCTGGATTACGGCATGACTGCCGAATTGAAATTGACTGGATTTAATCAAAACTGGGCATATACGTTCGTGTTCTTTGGTAGCAGAAATGGTGGTGGCGACAGAACGAGTATTTATACGATCGGAAACAGGAGTGTTGCGTTGAATGCTTCTTATAATACTGCTCAAACTGTTCAAATTGAGAACGTAAGACCAGATGAAAATGGAGAAATCTCGATAATCGTATCGCTTGCTCAGTATGCTGAGTTTGCCTACCTGAATGGAATGATTATTCATGGTTATGAAGTAGCTGATGACATTGAAGCTAACCTTGGTGATACCCAGTCTGACGCGCTTGTACCAGGTGGTGGTGAATTCAAGGCATTGATTGAAACTACTTCTGATGTGGTAACACCTAAGACGGATGAGGCTGTGATCCTGACGCAGGCTATGGAACACCAACTGGTGGTAACCAAGCTCCAGGTATTCCCGAACCCTGTTATCGATGAGATCAAGGTGTCTGCGGTGTTCGAAAAAGCTCAGTCGAATGTTTCACTGAGAGTGATGGACCTGGCTGGAAGAACGGTTTACACACAAAACTTCGGAAAGGCTCAGGGAGGTAGCTGGACTCAACGTCTCAACCTCGGTAAACATCTCAATAAGCCTGGGGTGTATCTGCTCCAGATTACCGGAGATGAAAAATCGAAACCGGCGACGTTTAAGCTCTTAAAGTCAAATTAACGTAGCTTTTATAAGTCCGGGCTTCAAAGCCCGGACTTTTTTTATATATTTATCGCTCTTTGAGGGTTTCAACAAATACTTGAGTAATTTTACGCATAATGGAATTTGTTTATATATTTAGGATCTTATCCCGTAGAAAATGGAGTATCCTCGCTATCGCAGTTATCGCAGTTATTGCGGCTTTTTTATTTACATTAAAGAAGAAACCGGTTTACAAATCGGTTGCTCAAATGTCAACCGGATACACACTGAGTGAAGATATGAAGCTGGCAGATGAGGGATTTAACGTACCTCACATTGATGTGAAGTTCAATAATGCCATTGAAAATATTACTTCTGCGAAGGTGTTAAGTCTGCTTTCCTACCGGTTACTTCTACATGATCTGAATGCCGCAACTCCTTTCCGCAGTCCCGATCATTCTAAAGCATCGCAAAAGTTTCAAAGCCTTGATAAAAAAGAGGTTTCAACAATCTTACAAGGGAAAATTGATTCAATTACCACCCTTAGCTCCAGAATTCCTGTTGAAACCGAAATTATCGAATATCTCAAATTTTACGAGTATGATGTAACCAGCTTGCTTGAGCAACTTTATGT
>DATCKB010000490.1:0-2943 GCA_036562505.1 Parasegetibacter sp.
GCTTATAGTTATAACACGGGGAAAAAAATGACCAGGTTCAGCGAAGAAGAAATTGTTGATCATATTGATCAGCGTCTGGCTGGAAAAAAAATAACCTTACTCGCACCCCTCGTACGGGGACGAAAAGGTCATTACCGCGAGCTTTTCGAAGAAATGCGTAAAAAGGGTTATCTCAAAGTGCGTATTGATGGAGAAATTGTTGACCTTGTTCCGAAACTTCAGGTAGATCGTTATAAGATTCATGATATAGAGTTGGTGATCGATCGGCTTCAGGTTACGGCCGAAATGAAGGTCAGAATCAGTCAGAGCATTCAGAAATGTATGCAGATAGGGAAAGACCTGATGTTTGTACTCGTAAATGATAACAACAAACTGCTTCAGTTCAGTAAACACCTGATGTGTGCAGACACCGGCATCAGTTATGAAGAACCTTCACCCAACAGTTTTTCTTTTAACTCCCCTTATGGTGCATGTCCGGTTTGTAAAGGATTGGGTACGGTGTATCAGGTAAATTTGGATGCTGTAATTCCTGACCCCGGAATGAGCATCAGTGAAGGAGGGATTGCACCACTCGGTGAAGAACGCGAAGCCTATATTTATAATCAGGTAAAAAAACTGGCAAAGCAACATAATATCAGTCTGAAGAAGCCAATCAGTCAGCTTTCTGAGAAGTCGCTGAATCTTCTGCTTTATGGCGATCCGGCCGGCCCGTCTGAAGACTTCCTGAATTTTGAAGAAGGCTCTGATAGCAACGTATATTCGGGAGAATTTGAAGGAATTGTAAACCAATTGAAAAGATGGTTTGCGGGTTCTTCAAGTGATGGTGTGAGAGAGTGGGCAGAAAGCTACATGAAACTACAAACCTGTAGCACCTGTAACGGAGAAAGACTGAAAAAGGAAAGTCTGCATTTTAAAATCGATAATAAGAATATTGCTGAACTGAGCAATCTGAATCTCGATCGACTGATTCAATGGTTCGATGGAATAGAAGACCAGTTGTCTGACAAGCAGAATGTTATTGCCAAAGATATTCTGAAAGAAATCAGAGAACGTTTACAGTTTCTGGCTGATGTAGGTTTAACTTACCTGACTCTGAACCGGCCCTCCAAAACCCTTAGTGGGGGTGAATCGCAGCGTATCAGACTTGCAACACAAATTGGATCCCAATTGCAGGGGATCACATATATACTCGACGAACCTTCAATCGGTTTACACCAGCGCGATAACCAGCGTTTGATTCACGCACTACAGAATTTGCGGGATATCGGAAATACCGTGTTGGTGGTGGAGCACGATCGTGATATCATGATGGCTGCTGATCATTTAATTGATATTGGTCCGAAAGCCGGTAAGCACGGCGGACAAATAGTAGCGCAGGGGCGGCCGCAGGAGATGTTGAATCTGAACACGCTCACGGCTTCGTATTTATCGGGTCGTAAGAAAATAGCAGTTCCTGCAGAAAGACGAGAAGGCAACGGAAAGTTTTTAGAGCTGAAAGGAGCGTCGGGTAATAATCTCAAAAATGTAAACGTCAAACTACCACTTGGAGTTTTTATTGGTGTGAGCGGTGTGAGCGGAAGTGGTAAATCAACATTGATTAAAGAAACACTGTATCCCGTCTTGAGTGAACATTGCTATGGTTCGCGCGTTACGCCAATGCCATATAAATCGGTAAGCGGATTAGAGAATATTGATAAAGTAATTGAAATAGATCAGTCGCCCATCGGAAGAACTCCCCGCAGCAACCCGGCTACATATTGCGGATTCTTTACAGAAATCAGGCAGTTGTTCGCTTCCGTTCCCGAAGCAAAGATCAGAGGTTATGGTCCGGGTAGATTTTCCTTTAACGTGAAAGGCGGAAGATGTGATGTATGTGAAGGTGGAGGAATGCGGGTGATTGAAATGAATTTTCTGCCCGATGTGCATGTGCATTGTGAAAAATGCAATGGTAAACGCTATAATCGGGAAACACTTGAGATAAGATACAAAGGGAAATCGATTAGTGATGTGTTAAATATGACGGTGGAAGAAGCGGTGGACTTCTTTGCCAATATTCCCTATTTGTACAGAAAGATTAAAGTGTTGAAGGATGTGGGAATGGGTTATATAACACTCGGGCAATCAGCGGTAACGCTGAGTGGAGGTGAAGCGCAGCGGGTAAAACTGGCAACAGAACTGGCAAAGCGAGACACCGGAAAGACGTTTTATATTCTTGATGAACCTACCACAGGTTTGCACTTTGAAGATATTCAGCATTTGCTGGAAGTATTGAATAAACTGGTTGAGAGAGGCAATACCGTTTTAGTTATCGAACATAACCTCGACGTAATAAAAGTTGCCGATTATGTAGTGGATCTTGGCCCCGAAGGCGGTGACGGCGGCGGAACTATTTTGTATCAGGGCACTCCTGAAGGTCTGGTAAAATCCGGCAAGGGACATACAGCAGTTTATTTAGAAAAGGAGTTGGTGTAAAACCAGAGGTGTTTTATCTTTCTCAATTGTAGAGATCCCTCAAGATCACTGTTTGCCTTCCTGAGTTACAACCGGATTAATTTTTCCTTATGTCGCTATTAATTATCCCCGCCTCAGTGTTGCAAATTAATCTTCTTAAATTTTTTTTTTTTGTGATTAGAAAATATTTATATATTAGGTGTACCAAACCTAATTCCTAAACCAAAAAACAACCTTAATTCCTTAACAAAAAATCCGAAACAACGGACGCCTTTTATGGATTGACAATACAGGATAGTGATTCTGATTATGGCTGTAGGCAATTAATACATCAAGATCAATTCAATCCCCAAGAATTTCAGCCATTTTTGTCGCTCTGACATTCCTCAATTAGTCGACGGTCTTATTAACTGACGTCCCTCCCGCAATTTAAGATTAAAAACTTCGAACTCCCTGGAGTCGAAAGATTACGCACGAATGCGAATGGTCAAT
>DATCKB010000491.1:0-6800 GCA_036562505.1 Parasegetibacter sp.
GCAAAAGGTTCGTCGTAAATATCGGGCAGCAACGGCAAAACCTCACCGGCTTCTTTCGCCGTGAGGTACCATTCTGTATGATCGGTCCCAAGATATTCTGCAATTTTCTTTGCTTCCGGGGCCTCATTAAATTCATTTTCGTGGAAACCTATGGTAAAGGTTTTCAGCTTTTCGGTTCTGCCTGTTTGTAAAAGGGCGGCCACGCTTGAGCTATCATATCCGCCGCTGAGAAATACACCGACAGGCACATCGGCTACCATTCTGTATTCGTAAGCATTTTTCAGAATCCGGTCGGTTTCTGAAATGGCTTCTTCATCCGAAATGTTGATTTTCGGTTTGTTATAATAATCAAATACGTCCCAGTATTTATGGGTAGTAGTATCTCCGTTTTTCAGGTCAATTTTCAGGTAATGACCCGGAGTAAGTTTCCATGTATTCCGGAAAATCGTGTATGGCGTAGGGATATAGCTGAACTGAAGATAGAGAGCCAGCGCGTTTTTATCAATATCCTTTACAAATCGCGGGTGTTTATAAAGTGCTTTAAGTTCAGATCCGAAAAGCAAAATATCATTGGAATGAAAATAATAAAGAGGCTTTACGCCTGCCCTGTCGCGAATCAGGTAAAATGTTGAATTCTTTTTGTCGAGAAGTCCGATTGCAAACATCCCGATAAACTTTTGAATCACATCAAGGCCCCAGCAATGGTAACCTTTCAGGATAACTTCTGTATCTGAACCGGAGATAAAGGAGTAACCTTTTTCTTCCAGTTCCTGCCTGATTTCCTTAAAATTATATATCTCCCCGTTAAAATCCACAACCAGATCCTCGAAATGCATCGGTTGGTGACCGAGGGGTGAAAGGTCAAGAATAGACAATCTTCTTTGGCCCAACCCTACCAGCGCATTGGAGCAGTCGAACAGCTCCGCACCAGCGTCATCAGGCCCTCTGTGAATCAATGCATTGGTCATTTCCCAAAGCACCGTATCACTTGTCTGCTTCTTAAAATCAACATATCCGGCAATTCCACACATAAATCCTTTTAGTTAAAGGTAATTTTCTTATTAAAATGCCACAGTATACCTTTCCAAAACGAACGCAGGTGCTGTTTATTTCCTTTAACCAGAAAACTAAGCGTGTTCTTGGGGATCGTGAAGACGGTAAAATAGGCCAGGAATATGAAGAAATTAGGGAAAGACACGTTTCGCCGCATAAAAAGAATCCGGTTACGGGTATGGTAGAACGTTTTAAACGGGCTCGCTTTTCCGGTGGTCATAGATTCTTTATGATAAATCAGGGATTTCGGCTGATAGTAGACTTTATACCCTTTTCTTTTAATCTGCTCGCACCAATCGAATTCTTCGTAGTAAATGAAAAACTCTTCGGGAAGGCCTCCTACTTCTTCAATAATCTTTCTGGGGACCATCATTCCGCCTCCATGGGCATAGTTGGTCACTTTCAGCTCGTCATACTGACCATTATCCTGCTCCTGACAGCCGACCATGCCGTTCCGGCCAGTGAAAATGTTTACAGTATTGTATCCTGCATATTCAATGGTTCCTTTATGGAAGAAATAGTGAAACTTCGGACTTACAATACCAGCATCCGGATACTTTTCGAAAACTTCAAGCAGTCCTTCCAGTAAGCCGGGGGTGAACTCTGTATCATTATTTACAATAAACAGGTAATCTCCTGTTGCGGCTTTGATTCCCACGTTGTTTCCCCCGGTAAAACCCAGGTTCTTTCCGTTGAGTATCACTTTGACGTCGGGGTAAATTGACTTAAATACAGGAGTGGGGTCTTCTTTGGAGCCGTTATCCACCACAATAACTTCCATATTGGGGTAGGTGCCGTGCTCATTTAACGATTTAAGGAAATCGCAGGTTACTTCCGTTGTGTTCCAGGTTAAAGTCACAACAGATATCAAAGGGTATTTCTCCTTTAACATACAGTTTTCTTATTTGTGGTAGCTTCAGGGTACAAAATAGCAATAATTCGCAACTATTGCTAAGGATTAAACTTTTTCTTTCTGGAGGAGTGCAGTCGGGGTATTTGCGATGATCCAAAGATCATACATGAAATTGTGCTTCACCGCATAATCAATATCCAAATTTATCCTTTCCTCAGCCGACATATTTTTATCCCCTCTCTTTTTAATTTGCCACAGACCGGTGATTCCGGCAGGTGCCATAAAGCGGCCTGCCCATTCGTCAGTGGTAAGTGTAGCAGCTTCGTAAAGGGGAAGTGGTCGGTTTCCTACCAGCGACATATCTCCTTTCAGTACGTTGAATAGCTGAGGGATTTCATCCAGACTGGTATTCCGAAGAAAGGCGCCCACTTTGGTGATGCGGGGGTCATTGGAAACCTTGAAAAATACAGGTCCGGAACCCGAACAACCGTATTGGTTCAGATGAACCAGGCTGCTAACCATTTGGTCAGCTCCTACGGCCATGGTCCGGAACTTATAAAAATTAAATACCCGGAACCCTCTGCCTGCGCGGTTTGCCATGTAAAAAACAGGACCTCTCGATTCCAGCTTAATGGCAATGGCAATCAGCAGCATCAGGGGTGACAGAATAATGAGCCCGATTAATGATACAACGATATCGAAAGCTCTTTTGCAGATGTATGAAGGATCTTTCAGATTGTTTTCGGAGCAAACCCTGTTCACTACTTCCTGACCGTCCATCGCTTTTTTAATGGAAGAAAGAAAAGCGATTTTTTTCTGAAGGGCAGCTTCAGACATCTGGTTGATGCAAATTACATCATCAACGGATGAAATTTCTTTGAAAGAACTCACCGTTTCACTTGCCAGATAAGGAACATTTACCAGTACAGGCAAATGACCCAGCCCTTTTAAAGAAAGGAAGGAAGTGATTTTTTCGATCGCTTCTTTTTCAAGACGGGATTCCAGGAAAACAACCGAAGGCATAGCTTTCTTCTTTTCCACGAGAGAAATAATAGCAGATTGTGCTGCCTGAACGTCTTTAAAGCAATAGCCTGCATTGAACATGCCCAGCAGGCTGTCTATAGTTGGTTTTTCCTGACCAAAGTAGAGGAATTCCTGGTTGATACTTGCCGAAGGCCTTTTTGTAAAAGTCTTGACAGATACGTATTTGGGCGTAGACGTCCGTGCGGTTAATGGTAATGTTTGCAGTTCCATATCAGTCGGGTTTAGATTAATTTAGCTGGCTTTCCCAGTCAAATGTTGATAGTTTTCTACGGGTTCCGTGATTTCTTTTACGAAATCAACCAGTTCAAGGGGATTAAAGGGTTTTAAGAAATATTTCGATACCTGAAGTTCCAGGCACTTAAGTCTTACTTCATCCTCCGGCAAACCAGTCAGTACTACCACAGGAATATCTCCATAAAGTCCGCTGTTCTTTAAATTGTAGATCAGATCCCAGTTTTCGCAGTCAGGCATTTCAGGATCTGCAATAATCATACTGGGGAAATTTTTCTTTCCAAGCCAATACATGGCAGAACACGCATCTGAAGCTGTCACCACATTATACTCTTTACCAAAAATGCTTTGCAGTAAAAAACGTATAGCCTTGCTATCATCCACTGCTAAAATAGTCGCTTTCATTCTCCGGGATTTTGTGAGTTACGGATAACGGCCTTCCGATAGGGGATGAAAACGGCTTACACGGTATTGGAATTACTCGCGGCTTAACAGGATGAATAATGTGGATTGAAAGACTTAGTCTTTCTATTTGAGGTCATTCAATGGATGGAGAAAATAAGATGTGAATCAAACAGAATTTTCGTTTCAAAGGAATTGAATTCGAAGAGTGTGCTTTTCTGTTTCGAGAGCTAAATTAAAAACAATATTTTATATTCCAACTATATTTTATAAAATATTTTTATCAACCACCTGAAACCCTGAGATTTTCAAGGATTTTTTGCCGGAAAATACCCTGCTTCGGGTAGATTTTTTCCGCCAGACCGGCAGGAAAACACCTTTTTTCGCTATTCGGTCCCCGACATACCCAGAGTAAGGCCCTGAAGCCGGCCAAGCAACTTCTTTTTGTAGGCTTCACCCAGCGGCAGCCACTTATCGTAGACCATCACAGAGTCTTTATCCACCACCGAAATGGCGTTAAAGGGTACAATATATGACCGATGAATTCTGATAAAAAGTTCAGGGGAAAGTAACTTCTCCAGCTGGCTCAATGACCCTACCACCATATAATATCTTTTCTCGAGGAAAATTTTCAGGTAATTCTTATTGGCTTCAATATAGAGCACATCACTGTACCGGATCTTGACATATTTTTTCTGGTCACGGATAAAAAAGAAATCGTAGTCAGGAGCCCCGGGTGCCGGCTTCGGCAAAGTGGCAGATTTCAGGTCCCGGGCTTCTTCCGGACGCAAAACTCTCAAAGGCTGTTCAACCTGCTCCACAATATTGTTCGAAAGCACAATCAGCGGTTTTTTCGAGAAACTATCCAGGGTCCGCATCAGATCATCATCCAGATCTTCGGTATTCACAAAAAGGGCATGGATATCTCCCGATTTCATATTTTCCCTCAATTCCTCCTCATTGGTAGCTACCATGACTTTTTCGCAATGGCGGCGCTCCTGCAATAAGTTTGCAAGCCTGCCGGCTTCCTCAGGGTGCTTTTCAGCTATAATACAGTTCCACTGTTGCATATTCACCAGATTTTCGGATACAAATCTACTATTTTCTTTCGGGTCGGTTGACAATGAGTTTTAATATGGGCGTTTCATCTTTCTGAACTTCGCCAGCAGGATTTTTCCATTGCTAAGTATCAGCATATCAGATACGATATTGTAATTATTCACCTTCTCCAGCGCGTTCAGAAATCCGGATTCATCCACATCCGGACAATACATTTTTGTTGTTGCCAACGGTGAAAACTTCAACTTAGTTTCTCCCTGCAATGTAAACCCTCCCGTAAGCCGGTTACATCCGGTTGAGCCTGTAACCTGATTTTCTGCACTGAATTGCAAATAGGGCGGCCTGCCGGTAGAATCAATAGGTTTTCCCATCAATTCGGTTAACACCCAGCTATCCTCAAACAACACATTGTTATCGGTGCTGCGTTTTGAACCCTCACAGGCCCCAAAAGCGATAGCTGCAGCTATCAATAAAAAGAAGGTGATTTTTTTCATCGAAAATTAATCTTTGTATTTTAAAGCACTGAGTTTATTCTGCATAAACTCAATCGGTTTACTGCAAACTCACTCAACAAGTTTTATTCCGGTTTTTGTCAGTTCAATTTTTCGTTGTTTATAAAGAATGCCGGTGGTCATTTTAAATGTCTTCTTACTCATGCCAAAGTACTCGTAAACCTCTTCGGGGGAAGACTTGTCGTGATAAGGAAGATAACCATTATTTTCTTTCAACAGACGGAGAATTTTATCGCTCTCTTCTTCTGTTCTTTTAAAACCCGGAGTACCAAGCGCAACATCAATTTCGTTGTTTTCACGAATATTTTTTATATAGCCCCGTAAACTTTCACCGTGTTTAATCGGACGAAAAATATCACTGAAATGCAATACTCCGGTGTGAAGGTGATTAATAATTACCACATAACCGATATCCGTTCGTCTGTACACCGTGAGATGTACAGGTTCCAAAGGTTTCACAGTAAGTTGCTCATTACTGAGGGTATGATCAAACTTTTCTGTTGCAGTAACCCGGCCCGTTCTTTCATCAATGTATAAACGAACAAGATACTCTCCTCCCACCCTCATTCCGGTTCTTTGTTTTGACCGGGGAACAAAAAGATCTTTCATAAGTCCCCAGTCAAGGAATGCACCCTGTTGTGTAACACTTACAACTTTTAATAGTGCTATCTCACCTACTATCGCTTTTGGTGTTTCAGTAGTTGCAATCAAACGATCCTCAGAGTCGTGATATACAAAAACGCGGATTTCATCACCTGATTTCACTCCTTCAGGTACATACCTCCCCGGAAGCAGAATTCCTTCATTTCCATCATCAAGATAAACACCGAAGGACACTTCGCGTTCTACTCTGAGTACATTATAATTGCCAACGTTCACCATCACCAGATTTTGTTATTGGCAAAGTTAGGGGATTGGTCCGTTGTGATGTCCAAAGATTTAAGTATCAGGTTAAGGGTGACCAGACTAGTTGGTATAGAAAGTAGTGCTGACTTGCTTACATCCGCGGGGAAATATCACCGGATGATATCAGGGAACATATTCCGGAAATATTCCGTTAAGGTACTTGTGAATTACATTAAGCTTCCATTGAAGCAAACTGTTCTGCTGTTCAATCGGATCAGCAAGAACTTTAGCACCGGGTATTACTTGCTGAGCCATTGTAGAATTGATGTGCTCAAGTACACCCTTGATTTTTCGCTCAAGGCGAATTTTTTCGCTATTGGCCTTTTGCACAAGCAAGTTGTACGACTCAACTCTTTCTGTTAATCTTGCATTACGCTCTGTGAGTATAGCGCATTTTTGCTCCAGATCATGAAGGTTTACCAGTACTTTACTCTCAGAGAAGGGACTTGCGTACTGATCGTACTGATGCTTTACAGCAATTCGTTTACGGCGACGGCCAGGCAGGGTTTGTTGGGTCTGGTCCATATTGCTTTTAAATGAAGCGCAATATACATATCAGTTTCGAATTATACCAAACCTTATAAATGTTTTTTTACGGTAATATCTGCAGAATTTATTCAGAATTCTCAGGAGGTTTTGCACATTAGTTCGTATTTGGTAATACCTAACCTTGTGGTTTACCAAAGGCAGTTATTTTCGTAACCAATCGAATTCAAACCCTTAAATGATTAATACATATG
>DATCKB010000493.1:0-4831 GCA_036562505.1 Parasegetibacter sp.
GAGGAAAGGTTTACCTTCTTTATACGAAAACTCAAATTTTCCTTCCAGCTCATCATTCAGCGAATAACCGTATGCTTCAAGAAGTTTATTTTTTTCCTTATCCCAATTTCGGATGGTATCAAAATAAAATGATCCGTAAGCATTCAATAACTGAATGAGTAAAATTGTTTTGTGCACACACAGCGGATGTTCAGTCTCGTCACAAGTACAGCTGGTGTCGAAATTTCTCTCTTCGTTTTTCTGAATTACCAACGGGAACTGCTGACCATCCATTTCCAGACTAGCCATCACTTTTTCGTCTTTTGCACTGAGGATGTTAGCCCGGGAGGTGCGGAGGAAATGTTCTGCATCGGAAAAAGATTCCGGTGAAGTCAGCATTCTGATCGTTTTCAGATCAATCTGCTTCATCTTTACCACAGTATGCTTCTGGTTATAAAGAATTTCTTTATTACCCAGCATATTTTTATCGAGCAGTTCCTGCAACTGAAACAAAGCTGCTGATTCATGGCGGCAAATATCTCCGAGATTATAGGGACAGCCGCAGCGAAGCGACATAGTTTTGGGATCTCTGAATTTCTGTATCTGTACTTTGTAGAAGGTGGAATAGCTGTCGTCTTTCACACGAAATACTACAGAGCCCATTAATTCATCATATTCAACCAGTTCTACAAAACCAATAGCGTGAATTTTTTTCCCTCTGCGAATCACTTCGTCTGTACCGCTATTGTAAACATATTTAATGAGATGGGGTAAGGCCATGTACTTTTTTTCAATGTTAAAATCCCGGCCTTCATTCGAAAAAGGCCAATTTGCAAAAGTAACTGAAAAACCCCAAAATTTTATTATAAAATTTAGTTATAGAAGAGAGAAATTACTCTTACCCCGTAAATAATACTATTTAATAAATGGAGTTATCCGTCTTAATCTGTTGGAGCAGTCTGCGCAATAATTAAAGATCCTTCGTGATAGAACGGAACAATGTTTAACTGATCTTCAGAAAGGCAGTAGCGAATATCTTTTTCTAATCCGAAATTCATCAGACGATGATAATGTGAAGCTTCATTTTGCTTCATGAATTCAAAAAGATCCGGTTTTGCACTATTGTACAAACTGGCCGCAATCTTTGATGAATCGCAGTTAATATGATAATGGTCTTTTAATCGTTCCACAACAGCACCGGCGAAGAGGGTATCTTCCATGTTTACACGATCTTTCCAGGCTGCACAGCCTAAAATAACGGGGCGTTTTGTTTTCCGCAGGAAATTGCACACAGCGGATAAGTTCAGGAAAGATCCGATGATGATTTCTCGGGCATTATTAGAGAGTGCGAGATGCAATAACTTTGTTCCGTTGGTAGTGGTCAGCACAACAGTTTTATCCTGAACAAAATCGCGTGGGTATTCAAACGGCGAATTACCGTGACTTAATCCATCGGCAATTTTTCCATCTCTTTCTCCTGCAGTGATGGCATTGAGGTCCTTTCCGATTTCAATGCATTTAGCTACATTATCTACAGGAATAACCTCCCTTGCACCATTGTTTAATATAGTGGTTATGGTTGACGTGGCCCTTAAAATATCTATAATTACAACTGTAGCATCAGAAACATCATACAGATGTAACAGAGCAGGGGAAAAACAAGTGTACAGGGAAGGTTTATCCTGTGTCATCCTGAATGTTTTGAAAAGGATAGTTAATTATGCGAACGGAGGCTTAACCACCTTTGCCTGTATCAGTTTATCTCTCACTTTTATGTAAATAGTGCTGTCGGGAGCCGCATATGCCACTTGAACATAACCCAGACCTATTGCTTTACCCAGAGATGGTGACTGAGTTCCGGAGGTAACATACCCGATGGAGTTACCATCTTTATCAGCGATTTCGTATCCATGACGGGGAATTCCCTTTTCTACCATTTCAAAGCCCACCAGTTTTCTGGTTACTCCTTCCTGCTTTTGCTTTTCGAGGATTTCTCTGGCCGTGAAATCTTTGGTGAATTTGGTAATCCATCCCAAACCAGCTTCTAGTGGTGAAGTAGTATCATCTATATCATTTCCGTAAAGGCAGAATCCCATTTCGAGGCGAAGCGTATCTCTTGCACCTAAACCGATTGGTTTAAGTCCTTGCGGACCACCGATTTCGAAAATGGCATCCCAGATTTTATCTGCTGCTCCATCTTTATCTTCAAAGTAGATTTCTACCCCGCCCGATCCGGTATAACCTGTTGCAGAAATAATAACATTATCTATACCCGCGAATTTGCCCTTGGCGAATGTGTAGTATTTCAGATTCAGAATATCAATATCTGTAAGGGGTTGAAGAATTTTAGTTGCATTCGGACCCTGAATAGCCAGCAGACAGGTTTTATCGGAAATATTATGCATTTCAACTCCCTGTGTATTGTGTTTGGTGAACCAGGCCCAGTCTTTTTCTATGTTGGATGCATTCACTACGATCATGTAGGCATTATTCTCTTCCAGGCAGTAAACGATCAGATCGTCAACAATTCCTCCGTTTTCGTTAGTCAGACAGGAGTATTGTGCCTTTCCTGGAGTAATTTTTGAAGCATCATTTGAAGTGACCCTTTGAATCAGGTCAAGGGCTTTATTTCCTTTCAGAATAAACTCACCCATGTGGCTGACATCAAAAACACCGGCATTATTTCTTACGGTTTGATGTTCGTCGTTGATGCCTGAATAAGAAATAGGCATATTAAATCCAGCAAATTCAGCCATTTTAGCACCTAAAGCCTGATGTTTGTGTGTAAACGGGGTCGACTTCATTTCATTTTATTATTTAAGACGCGATTAATTTTCGGGGCAAAAATAGGTTAAAAGGATTAAACCCAAGAGATGATGAAAAACAGCATCCTATTTGAAAAAATTCTTATTTATTTTCTGCAGGGATTTCCTGAGCCGATATTCATAAAACTGGATGCCGAAACAGATTATTAAACCCACGGCAATGGAAAAATAAGCCAGAGCGGGATGCATAAAGGAAAGTACCGGGCTGACAATTACGATAAACATTCCAATTACAAAAACAAGGTCGTGAAAAGGAAAGCTTCTGTCGACGCTGACATTCTTTAATTTATCCGACTGATCAGAAAACAAGAACTTAATACGGTGGTAATCAGCCATCAGCAATACCAGGTTTAATGCTAAAAGCAGGTAATTGGTGAGGTATGAACCGGTAAGGTTAAGTGAAAATCCAAACATTAGGATGCATAATGTCATGGGCAGGAGCATCAGTGCACCCAGGGTTGCGAATCGTTGTGTGATTAATAAGAATCCGGTGATGATCTGACTGAATGCAACAAATCTGGCAAACAGCGTCAGGTCCGGAGTCTGAATTTTTCCCTGCAACCAGCTGAAATCCAGCAATCCCGGAAACTGGTTTTCAGCAAACAGGATCGACATGCCGGAAGAAAAAAAGACAACGCCAATGAATACCCGAATCAGAATTATCAAAACATTCTTCATGGTGATAATGGACGAAATATCGTCAAATGTATTGAATATTCAATGAAAGAAACAAGAAAAAGCCCTCCGGTGCAGGAGGGCATTTCAACTAAAAGTAACAGGCTGTATTGAAAACTGCTATTGACGCAGATTGCGTAAAATCGATATCCAGGGTGAAAAATTTAAAGCCGTTTCGATACGATTAATGGTTCTGCCTGAGCGGCGGCTACGATCATCATCATCGTCGTCATCCAGATCATATCTGTCTTCCAGACTGTCTTTTTTTCTCTCAAGCTCTTTAATCTTATTTTTAAGATTTCGCAGTTGAGTTTCAACCGTCTCTTTAATTCCTCTTTCAGCCGGCACTTCATTTTTCATTTCTCCACCGGCCAGCATTAGTCCGCCTGAAGTCATGATGTAGTCAGCATCATAGTTCCATCCGTAGCTCCGGTAATACCCGTCGTTGAATAAACTATAGATACCGCCGTTGGGTCGAAGTTCACCCCGCAAACTTTTATCGATCCGGATTTTTTTACCCACAGGCACTTCCACCTTAACTACTATTTGCTGTGCGCGGTATTTTCCGCCTTTCATGATCGCAAAACCATTTCCTACTGTGAGAGTACTGTCGTTTTGTTCTATCGGATAGTTAATATTCTGAGCCAGAATTTCTGCCTGTTCTCCTGAGTTTCCCCGGCTATACTTCACCGTGCGGATATGATAGAGGGTATCCGGACTTCTGTCTATATCTATGCGGACATTTTTTATAATCATTCGGTCGGTCAATGTTTGTATTCCATCAGGCTTAATCCAGGTTACGCCGCTGTAAATTTTCGTTTTCGGATTTTCAACTCTGATTACGAGTTTGTCATTTTCAGGCTGCAATAATGTTTTGGTATCTTCAACACTCACCTTGATATCAAAATTTCTGCTGATCTGGTAGATTAATGTAATTGAGCTTGCCAATCCGAGAATCCAAAGCAAACTGAATACGTATCCAAGTGTGCGGTTACCTGTTTTAACTTTCATTATTTTACGGATAATCCAGAGTAACAGCGCCATAATTGGCACACCAACAAAGAATAGCAAAGTCATCCAAAAAAGTCCATTCTGAAATTCATTTTCCAGGAAGTATTCTTTTAACGGCATTGCAGCAAGTCCGACAGCGAACAGAGAAATCAGGCCGATAAACAATATCAGGCCGATTAATGCCAGAACACTATAAAACGCAAATTTTATCAGCCGCCCTATTCCGTATCCCACCTTCGTCGCCATGGGGGCTGCCTGTTCTTTCAGTTCGCCGGCTATTTCCATTCCCTGCTTTCCCATCTGCCTGGCGCTTTCTTTGAGTTCAGCACCCATTTTTATGG
>DATCKB010000006.1:0-6684 GCA_036562505.1 Parasegetibacter sp.
CAGAAGAAGGTGTTAAAAAAATCGCCGGCATGTATTTGCTTCTGACCAAGAAAGGTCCTCTTTTCCTGGCTGATACTACAGTTAACTTCCATCCTACAGCTGAGGAACTGGCGGATATAACACTGATGGTTGCACGAGAGGTAAAACATTTCAATATAACACCACGTGTTGCCATGTTGAGCTATTCCAACTTCGGCAGTAGTTCTTCTCGTGAAGCCCAGACTGTAGCGGAAGCCCGTAAACTGGTAAAACAAAGAAACCCTTCCCTCATAGTAGATGGCGAAATGCAGGCCAGCGTAGCGTTCAATAAAGAAGTACTGAAAGACAATTATCCGTTCAGCGAACTGGTAGATCAGGACGTGAATACATTGATATTTCCGAACCTTGCTGCGGGTAATATTGCCTATAATCTGATGAAGGAAGTAGGTGGTGCAGACGCTATTGGTCCAATACTTTTAGGTCTCGCCAAGCCCGTGCACGTTTTGCAACTGGGTAGTTCAGTGAGAAGCATTATCAACATGGCGCTCATAGCTGTAATCGATGCACAGCAGAAATCGGGTTCATCCACCGATTCAGAAGTTAAAAACTCAAAGTGGTGGAAGAATTTCAAGAAGGTGAGCAAAGACCTTTAAAAGGTGCTATATTTTTTAAACTATGGAAATCATTTCCCGGAAAAAACCATCCTACCCTGTTTCAAAGGGTTTTCGGAAATTCCTGAAAAGGTATGGAAGGGAAGTGTCTATTCCGGTATCGTACGACTTCCTGCGTCATTTTCAGCACTCCCGTCCGATTTTTGATAAAGATGGTAATGACACACTCTGGGAAACAGTAATGTACAATCCTACCATTCAGGATGAAATTAACCGGCATCTCAAGCATGTTTATTCTCTGCTCAAAGCCAGTGGGAACCCAAGCGCAGAAGAACATCTTCACATAGAAAGAATCGACTATTGCCTGTTCGGCAATTCAAATCCGTTCCGCATCAAGATTGTCAACAATTATAATGAAGTCTACGATTATTTTTATATTAAAAAAGCCGATGCATCAAGAATAATCGGACTTGAACTGGAGCATCTGGTTTCACCGTATTGGATCAACTATCTGGTTGATCACAACACACTGGTGGAAGAGCATATCAGCGGTGTACCCGGAGATGTATTTATAAAAAATTACCTCCATCGCCCTGAATTCAATGCAAAGCGGATCGCTAAAGAATTTGTGAAGTTTAATGAAAGATGTTTTTTCAGACTGCTGGGTGATATGCGCAGCTACAATTTCGTATTTGATATCACACAGGATTTTGATGATATTCAGTTCAGAATTCGGGCTATAGATTTTGATCAGCAGTTCTATGAAGGCAGGAAAAATATGTATCTGCCGCAGTTTTTTAAAGAGAACAAAATATTTGTTGATCTCGTACTTGAACATTGCCATCCCGATGTCATCAGGCAATATCAGCTCGAAGAAAGAGCCCAGATTATTAAGAGGATTAAAGCCCAGCGCGTGCGGCTGAAAGAATTAAAGGAAGCAGTTGAAAACGATGAACTTTCCACAAGCGAAAAGATAACACAGTTGTCTGAAGAGTTATGCGGATATTTTGGGAAAGATGAATTCAGAAAATGCGATACCATGGGGAGGTTGATCGATCTGCACATGAGATGTATTATTGCAGAAAATCAAAAGCCATCCCGCCACAGGTGAGAAAAAAACTTGTTCTGATACCACCGATGACATAAAAATCCCCTGGCATCGCAATTGAATAGCGATTCATATTAATTGTTATTTTTGTTTACTAAATCAAGTCAATGACCTTTTTCACGGAATTCGGGCGCTACCTAATTATGCTTCGCGGAATGTTCTCTAAACCGGAGAACTTTAAGATGTACTGGAAGGAATTCATGCATCAGTGTTCAGAAATAGGAATTGGCTCCCTGGGAATAGTAGTTATTATCTCGATCTTTATGGGTGCTGTTTCCACCCTTCAGACTGCCTACCAACTGGTAAGCCCTTTAATCCCCAAAGAAACAATTGCTCAAATTGTGCGTGATACAGTAATTCTGGAATTTGCCCCTACTCTGGTTTGTATAGTTCTGGCAGGTGTGGTAGGTAGTAAGATTGCGAGCGAACTGGGCAATATGAGGGTAAGCGAACAGATAGATGCCCTTGAAATTATGGGTATCAATACCAAAACCTATCTAATACTGCCCAAAATCTTTGGTGCATTGTTAATGATTCCCATACTGGTTGTTATTTCAGCTGCTCTTGGAATCTGGGGAGGACGTCTGGCAGGTGTAATGTCGGGCATCGTATCACCCAGCGCATATGATTCAGGGCTGGTACAGAGTTTTATGCCGTTTAACGTAATTTTTGCCTTAATCAAAGCTTACACATTCGCTTTCATTATATCTTCAATTCCCGCCTATTACGGATATTACGTGCAGGGAGGTGCGCTTGAAATCGGAAGAGCAAGTACAAAGTCAGTGGTTGTAAGCTGTGTACTGATATTATTCGCAGACTATGTTCTGGCCGCTATATTGCTATAAATTTAATAAGTAAGTTTAACGCTGATGATTGAAATTAAGAACCTCAGGAAGAGTTTTGGAGATAAAACCGTAATCAATGGGGTAAGCGCAACGATGCAAGCCGGAAAATGTAATCTGATTATCGGAGCAAGTGGTAGCGGTAAAACCGTGTTCATGAAATGTATAGTGGGATTATTCCAACCCGATGAAGGGCAGGTTCTGTACAATGGGAGCGACTTCACACAAATGGATTTCAACGACAAAAAAGAAATCAGGAAAGAAATAGGAATGCTGTTTCAGGGGTCTGCCCTGTTCGACAGCATGACAGTGGAACAGAACATCAAGTTTCCCCTTGATATGTTTACCAAAGACAGCCACGCTCAGAAAATGAAGCGGGTGAACGAGGTGCTCGAACGAGTACAGCTTTCAGGTTCCAACAAAAAATTCCCGGCTGAATTATCAGGAGGGATGAAGAAAAGGGTTGGTATTGCCCGGGCAATTGTCCTCAACCCCAAATACCTCTTCTGTGACGAACCCAACTCAGGTTTGGATCCCCAAACATCACTGGTAATAGACAAGCTTATTAAAGAAATTACGATTGAATTTAATATTACTACTGTTGTTAATACACACGACATGAACAGTGTTATGGAAATTGGTGACAGTATTATTTACATGCACCAGGGAAATAAAGAATGGGAAGGATCAAATCAGGAGATTATTTTCTCGAAAAATGAGAAGTTAAACTCATTTATTTTTGCGTCCGATTTCCTCAGGGATGCAAAAGATATGCGGATGCTGGAAGCTAAAGGGAAGATAGATAACGGACGGAATATGGATGATTTGCTTAAATAATCAAAATTTCAAATTACCTTTGCGTCTCCAAAATTTGTAACATGGCAGTTTTAGTAAACAAGGACAGCAAGATATTGGTGCAAGGTTTTACCGGTACAGAAGGTACCTTTCACGCCACTCAGATGATTGAATATGGAACAAACGTAGTTGGTGGGGTTACCCCCGGAAAAGGTGGCACTACTCATCTTGACCGTCCGGTGTTTAATACCGTTTACGAGGCGGTTCAACAAACCGGAGCAAATGTTTCCATCATTTTTGTTCCACCTGCATTCGCTGCGGATGCAATTATGGAAGCTGCCGATGCAGGTATTGCCCTTGTTGTTTGTATTACTGAAGGCATACCGGTTCAGGACATGGTTAATGTAAAGCATTATCTGGCTGGAAAAAATACCCGCCTCATCGGGCCTAACTGCCCCGGTGTTATAACCGCCGAACAGGCTAAAGTAGGCATCATGCCCGGATTTATCTTCAAAAAAGGTACAGTGGGAATAGTTTCCAAATCCGGAACTCTGACATATGAAGCGGCTGATCAGGTTGCAAAAGCAGGCCTGGGTATCACCACTGCAATCGGTATCGGAGGCGACCCCATCATCGGAACCACAACCAAAGAAGCGGTGGAATTATTAATGAATGACCCCGAAACTGAAGGTATTGTAATGATCGGTGAAATCGGCGGTGGAATGGAGGCTGAAGCCGCAAAATGGATTAAAGAAAACGGTACTAAACCTGTGGTGGGCTTTATAGCCGGACAAACAGCTCCTCCCGGCAGAAGAATGGGACATGCCGGAGCCATAGTAGGTGGAGCTGACGATACTGCCGCTGCAAAAATGAAAATCATGCGGGAATGCGGTATCCACGTAGTTGACAGTCCAGCTGACATTGGCGCTACAATGGCTGAAGTATTAAAAAAATAAACTGATCATATTCAGCATATCAAGGCCGTATCATCAGATACGGCTTTTTTATTGGACTTCCGACAACGTATAAACTAAAATACCCTAATTAGGGTATTGACCTGCGCTGGTTATTTTATCAACTTGTTGCAACATCAGAACACAATTGAATAAATCAATTCTAACTGCTCATGCTTATTGCTGTAAAACATACCATTAATAATCCTATAAACTTCTGGGGTATCACAAAAAACAACCTGCGGCTTCTTCCGGACTCGGGAGTGATCCGGGTTGTATCGATCCTTCCAAACCCCGATATGAATGAAGCAATATTTATCTGGGAAGCCGATTCTATTGATACGCTTGCAGACTATTTAAGTCGCACTTTGGGCAAATGGAGTAAAGAAGAATATCAGGAGATCAGTACAGTAAACGCTATTGGATTGCCGGTATAACAGCTGAAATTTACTGCTTATTTAAACAATTTTAACAGTCTGCCCGTATGCATTTCGTTTCGATTACACATCATACTGGCAATACTTTTGATAACTTGTACCTAAATCCCGGCATATGACGTATAGACTAAAAGCCTGCTTTTCATTGTTGTTGACTGCAATAATCTTAATTATGAGTTCAGAACCCTCCCGCGCACAAAAGCCAGACTCTTACGCGACTATGTGGAAGAAAGTCGACTCACTTCTCAAACAAGCCGGGCTCCCCGGTTCTGCTCTTACAGAAATTAATAAAATTTATTCGCTGGCAAAAAAAGAAAAGAATCAGCCGCAATTGATTAAGGCTATATCCTACAAGGCAGCAATCAACGATGAAAACGAAGAAGATGGAGATATTTTAAATATTAAAATGCTCGAGAAGGAAATTGCCGATCTACCTCAGCCGGGAAAATCAATTCTGTATAGCATCACGGCGGAAAGGTATTGGAATTATTTTCAAAACAACCGCTGGAAACTTTATTCCCGAACTGAAACCTCAGATAAGGTATCTGATAATATTACTACCTGGGGGCCAGAGGATTTTCATAAAAAGATCACCGCATACTACGACGCATCATTAAGTGCTTCAGATTTACTCTACAAAACACCTGTAAATAACTTTGATACAATTCTCGCAATCGGAAATGTTCGTCATCTGAGGCCTACACTCTTCGACCTGCTCTGTTTCCGTGCGCTTAAATATTTCGAATCTGACGAGTTGACAATTACCAGACCAAAAGACCGTTTCACTTTATCTGCTCCTCAGGCGTTTAGTCCGGCTGCAGATTTTGTAAACCATGAATTTTCATCAACTGATTCTTTATCCAATCACCTCAAAGCCTTAAAACTTTATCAACGCCTGCTGAAGTTGCATCTGAACGATAAGGAACCCGACGCACTTATTGATGCGGATTTAAACCGCCTGGGTTTTGTAAACATCTATTCAACTCACCCGCAAAGCGATAGTCTGTATATTTCCGCTGTCAGAAAAATTGCTGATAAATATCAGCAATTACCCGCAGCAGCACAGGCCTGGTATCTGATCGCTGACGACCATGCTCAAAAGGCATCGCTGTACGACCCGTTGTCGGATACCACTCACCGTTATGAATACCTGAAAGCAATTAAGATCTGTGAAGAAGTATTGAAACAAAAAGATTCCTCTGAAGGGAAAACCAACTGCATGATTCTTCTTCAGAATATCAAAGAACAGTCGCTTGAACTGACAACGGAAAAGGTAAACCTTCCCGACCAGGCTTTCCGTACACTTGTTTCCTATAAAAATGTGGGAAAGATTTATGTAAGGATTATTCCTGTAACCAAAGAAATGATTAACCATTTAGGCAACGCTTACGAGGATAAATACTGGGCTTCTTTAGTGAGCCTGAAACCCATCAAAACCTACACGCATAATTTACCGGCAACCGGTGATTATCAGAGACATTATACAGAAATCGCCACAGACGGACTTCCGGTGGGGGAATACGCATTTCTCGTAAGCAGTGACCAGGATTTCAATTTTGTCACTGCTCCTGCTGCTGTACATTTCTTTCACGTATCAGCTATCTCGTATATCCATAAAGACGATAATTACTATGTGCTTCACAGAGAAACCGGAAAACCTCTGGGCAATGCTGCAGTTGAAGTTTATACGCGCGTTTATAACTACGGTACGCAGAAAGAAGAACTCCGCAGACTGGGTACATATTACACTAACGCACAGGGATACGTTAAATTAGACCGTATAAACGGAAAATCCAGTCAACCCATTCAGCTCGCAATCCGCCATGAAAAAGATTTTCTGCATCTGAACGACACTCGTTACAGCGTTACCCGGAATAATGGTTTTGATTCAGAACGTAAAGAAGAAATAAAAACTTATTTATTCACCGACAGATCGATTTACCGGCCCGGTCAAACTGT
>DATCKB010000007.1:0-4467 GCA_036562505.1 Parasegetibacter sp.
ATACTATTCCCTGATAGGCATTTTTTACATGAACATATGTTAAAATGTTTTCGGTACTTTCACCGCGGAAATATATACCCGGCCAGCTGCCCGGAAATTCGCGATAGCCCTCGTCGAGTCTGTCTCCTCTGAACACTACACTGTCCGATTTGGTTCCGTTAACCAGCAAGGTGCCGTCAACGATAAAGGGGGCATTTGCGTGAAGATAAATCTGACATCCCTGAAGAATAGTTAAGGATGCACCGGTGTCTACCTGAATTCCTCCCAGGATAACATAAGGAAGATCATTTGTCCAGATTTCATTTCCGACAATTACTACATCTCGGAGAAAATGGGCATTTTGTCCCCATGCCTGCAAAGGTAATTTCCTTTCACCCTGGTTGTAACGAATTAAAATGCTGTCTTCAATGAGGAATGGCTGGTTGTTTCCATTCGGGTCAATCGAAACTGAGACAAACACGTAAAGGCTGTCATGGGCTTCTATTTCGATGTTATTGACTGACTTGCCGCTAATGCCGTCAACATTCATGTTGAAAAAAGAGTTGTTGCCGCCCATCAGGGCAACAGAGCTGAGGACAAGTTTTTGATTGTTGTCGTTAACAATCTTAAATGATTTGGTGATCGACCCGGTAGAAGTAAAAACGGTGTCAAACGACAATGAATCAACAGATAGTCTGACTCTTCCGGGACCACTCAGCAGATTTTCTCTGGTACATGAATACAGCAATACAACAGATAATAATATATATAGGAGTTTTCGCAGCATATTCAAAAAGGTAAATATAAGCAGGTTTTGTTCATTAAGATGTACTTAAAATTTAGTGGCTGCATAGGCGAAACTGAATAAACTAATACAACTACCCAGTTTTTCGCTAATTGCTCTTGAACATGCTTCAAGTGTAGCACCGGTAGTAATTACATCATCAACCAGCATTATTTCTTTATTACGAAGTTCATCTACATTGGTTAGTTCAAAACGGTTTTTCATGTTTTCCCATCTGGCCACCCTGCTTCGGCTGGTTTGTGAATCGGTTGCTTCCTTTCGTTTCAGAGCGGATTCGGCAACCGGAACACCCAAAACAGAACTGATACCCTGACACAACAAAGCAGATTGATTATAACCTCTTGATTTCAATCTCGAGGGGTGCAGAGGAACCGGCACCAGAAGCTGAATATTATTAAATCTGCCCGAAGCTTCAATACATCTGCCCATCCACTCACCCATCAGTAAACCCAGTTCTTTGTCGTTGCGATATTTTAGCTGATGTAACAACCGCTGTACCACAGAGCGTCGGGTGAAATAACAAAAACTGGCTGCAGCTAATAACGGTATCCGACCGAAGAATATTTTCTCTATGGGGTTGTTTTCAAATCGTTCAAAACTGGTTTTCGGAAGATGGGTCATGCAGTAAATACATAGTCTTAAACCAGACTTACTTAAATCATTTCCGCAGCCTTCGCAGACCTCCGGATAAAACAGGTGCAATAGACTGTTTGCGAGATTTTTGATATACGACATATCACCGGCTGTTTATGATGAATTTGATATGCCGAAACTAACATTGTTTTGCAGGGTGACGAGCAGTTATTTCACGCCGGTGGGGAAAGATTTTTCTACGGAAAATTCTGTCAGCTCATCCTGGAGCTGTTAAACAGGTATTCATATATTTCCTCCACTCTTCCAAACGGAATTACTTCTATACCAGGATGCAGTTTTTGTTTATCGGTTTTTCGTACGCCTACGTTATAACGAGACACGATGATTTTATCGAATCCCAGCTTTGCCGCTTCAGCAATTCGCTGATCAATTCGGTTTACAGCCCTGATTTCCCCACTCAGGCCGATCTCACCGGCGAAACAAATATTGTTGGGAAGCGGCAGGTCTTCAAATGAAGAAAGGAGGGCACAGAGAACAGCCAGGTCAATGGACGGATCTTCCACTTTTAGTCCGCCTGCAATGTTGAGAAATACATCTTTGACACCAAAATGGAAGCCTCCTCTTTTCTCCAGAACGGCAAGCAGTAGCTGAAGTCTTCTGAGATCAAACCCGCTTACGGTTCTTTGAGGGGTACCATAAACAGAATGGGTTACAAGTGCCTGAACCTCTATCAGCAGAGGGCGCATTCCTTCCATGGTTGCTGCGATTGCAATACCACTCAGATTGTCTTCCTTTTGAGTAATCAGAATTTCGCTTGGATTAGTTACTGTTCGCATACCTGTTCCTGTCATTTCATAGATACCCAGTTCAGAAGTACTTCCGAATCGGTTTTTGAGCGTGCGGAGAATGCGATATGCGTAGTGACGGTCCCCTTCAAACTGAAGAACGGTGTCGACCATGTGTTCAAGTACTTTAGGTCCGGCTATACTACCATCTTTTGTAATATGACCGATAAGAAAAACCGGAGTATTGGTTTCTTTGGCGAAGCGTTGAAATTCGGCAGCACATTCTCTGATCTGGGAAACCGTTCCCGGAGAAGATTCAATAAATTCAGACTGAAGTGTTTGAATCGAATCGACAATTACCAGCTCGGGTTTGAGTTTTTTTATTTCCTGAAAAATTGTTTGAGTGGACGTTTCTGTCAGCAGATAGAAATTTTCATTTGATACACCTATGCGGTCTGCGCGCATCTTGATCTGTTGCTGACTTTCCTCGCCGCTGATATAAAGTGTTCTGATTTTTTGCAGATGCAAGCCGTTTTGCAGAAAGAGTGTTGACTTTCCGATTCCGGGCTCACCGGCAACCAGTATAATACTTCCACGCACGATACCCCCTCCCAGAACGCGGTTTAACTCAGCATCAGTAGTAATGATACGTGATTCTTCTTTTACGGTTATTTCATCAAGGGCTACAGTTCTGCTTTCTTTCTTCTCAGTAGAATAATCGCTCCACTTATCTCTGCTCTGCTTTTTACTATCTTTCTGTACTAATTCTTCTACAAAAGTATTCCACTGTAAACACGAAGGGCATTTACCCGACCATTTGGGACTTTCATATCCACAGTTCTGACAGAAATAGGCCGACTTTATTTTGCTCATCCTTTGAAATTGAAAAGGGAAATTACAGTTATAAATTTTAAGATAAACCAGATTTTTAGTGACAACAGAAATAGGTGTGGCTTAATCTTGGTGTAAGTTACTCCGATGATTTTTTCAGGCAAGATTTCAGAATTGTTTTTATCACGGTCAGGATGATGATTTTTCAACCGGGTTTATTTTATCCTTAAAATGATGACTGCGTTATGAGACAGAAGAAAAAAATGATAAAGGGTTAAATGGAAGCGAGAGGAAAAACTGTAAAAGATAAAAAAAACTATAGTGATTTTAAGTTGAGTAAACAGAGTTGAATTTGTTCTTGTATTCAGAAAACAGAACTGAGTTTTTCACCTGAATGATAGAGTCAGATAGAAAAAATGCTTAGAGTCGGGATGCAGTTTCTCAGATTATAAAATGTGATTTTTACAAAAGTAAAAGGGCCAGCATTTCTGCTGACCCTTGTTACTTACTAACCCATTAAATTCTAGCACTAAATTACAAATTCGAGCTACAAAACAAAATTATTTTTTGAAGGTGTGAATAACTTTTGTGAATACCGCTTCTTAAGCGTCGCATATACAACTGATAACTTAGATACTATACATTCTGAAAAATATAATGTTAATTTGGCAGATTGATTTTTATTTTTTACGCCATTTAGGCAGTCTGTTTTTCAGCGTCAGTTCATGGTGTCAAATCGGCATTTTTTTAGCAAAAAAATAGGTTTGGTAATTCTTTTGATTGTGATATCTTACAAAAAAAATCTTTGCATATGGAGCCGTCGATCATGTTAGTTTCTCTGATTTTTGTTGGTATTAGTATGTTGGTTTCGTGGAGGTTAAAGAGTAAATTTAATAGCTATTCAAAAATTCATTTACAAAGTGATTTAACCGGTCGGGAGATAGCCGAAAAAATGCTCAGGGAAAATGGAATTTACGATGTAACTGTTCAATCTGTCCCCGGATTTCTGACAGATCATTATAATCCTATTAATAAAACTATTAATCTGAGTCCGGAAGTATATTCCGGAAGCAGTATAGCTGCCGCCGCAGTGGCCGCGCATGAGTGTGGTCATGCCGTTCAGCATGCTACGGCTTATCAGTGGCTGACAATGAGAAGCAAGCTTGTTCCTGTGGTACAATTTAGCTCGGGTATTGTGCAGTGGGTATTGATAGGGGGAATTATCCTGGCTTCCTCCGGAATTACCTGGCTCCTGTTGGCAGGAATAGTACTTTTTGCGCTCACCACGATTTTTTCTGTAGTTACTCTGCCTGTTGAGTTTGACGCAAGCAAACGTGCATTAGCCTGGCTTAACCATACTAACGTTACTAACAGTCAGGAGTATCCCAAGGCCAAAGATGCTCTTAAATGGGCTGCTATGACTTATGTGGTAGCTGCTATTGCTTCGATCGTAACTCTTGTGCAGTATATACT
>DATCKB010000008.1:0-4089 GCA_036562505.1 Parasegetibacter sp.
TCTACCGAACTGCTTATCAGATTAAATTCTTTCAGCTTCTGAAAACTCGTAACGGATTGTTGCGCCATTGCGCCGGTTGATATCAGCAGAAATAAAATTATTTTCTTCATCGGTATATATTTAAATTATTTAAGCAATTCTCCAAGCAACTTATGCAGGTCATTTCCGCGTAAATCTTTCCCTACAATTTTTCCGTTTGGATCAACCAGTACATTCGCCGGGATGCTTCTGATTTTATATGCTTTAGATACTTCGCTTTCTGAAGCTTTAAAGTCGCATAATTGCAACCAGGGAAGTTTGTCCTCCTCAATGGCCTTTAACCACGCATCTTTTTTTGTATCAAGAGAAATTCCTACCACTTTAAAATTTTTGTCTTTATATTTCTCATAAGCTGCAATTACATTCGGATTTTCCGCCCGGCAGGGTACACACCAGCTAGCCCAGAAATCCACCAGCACATAACTTCCTCTAAAAGAAGAAAGAGATACGGGTTTACCGTTCACATCATTGATGGTAAATTCAGGAGCGTCAACTGTACCCGTTACCAGTTGTCTGGCTTCTTCCAGACGTTTAACCCAACCCAGAACTTTTTCGGAGTTCTTCATCCGCTGACTAAGCGCATCATACATCGGTCCTACAAGGCCTGGTTGAATGGTTGATTGTGTAAACAGATCCATCAAATCCACACTCACATAGTTGTCGGGATACTTTTTCACTACTTCAGCTATAATTTTTTCAAAGAATTCCATCCCTGTTTCTGCTCCGGGTTCTTTACTGCGTTTGATTACCATATTCTGGTAATCTCGCCAAACAAGCTCCTCAGCACCTCCACCAGTACAAGTAGATTTTCCAGCCGTATCAAAAGACACGTTTATATTCCCATCAAGATAAAAAAGAGCGACATTTTTCATATTATCTTCGTTCGACTGATTACGACGGCGACCCTCACCTGCAGGACGCGGCACAATCAGGTTCAGTTCGGCCAGTTGAGGTCTACCGATTGTTCCTTTAAATTCAAACTTACCCCCATCAATAGCCGAAGTATCCGAACTATACGGCCCACCTTTCTCATCGGTGGGATAAGACATCACAGCATGTGTTGCCGGATATCCATCGGGAACAGTTCCTTTGATGTGATAAGAGGTTTGAGCATACGAAGAGGCAATCACAAAAAGCCCCGCAAATAAGACGATTGTTCTTTTCATTCAACAGCAAATAAATAGTTAAAAAATTGGGGGGCTCAGCCCCCCAATGGGTCTATAGTTTCTTAATCATTTTCTTGTAATCCGTTATTTTCTTCAAGCATCCGTTCACCGTATTTTAACGCAAACCGCTCCGGCCTTAACACGTAAGTAGCCTGAACGCTTCCGTCCTGGTTATAAACTTCATGAGTATAGTCCACGTGGTCGCTATACACTGGATCCTGAGACAGACGACGCATATCAAGCCAGCGTAATCCGGTGAAAGAAAACTCCCGAATGCGCTCGTCCAGAATAAATCTTACCAATGCCTGTTGATTGCCGGCAACTCCGGAAGGAACGGCATAGTTAGCACCGGGTATACGTTTTACACGTAATGCCTCCAGATCAGATACAGCTCCTGGGAGATCGTTAGAACGTGCCCGAATCTCAGCGCGCATCAGATACATATCGGGTAATGACGGTCCCACGTCGATTCCGGAGAAAAAACCATTGGTACGGCGACGCATTCCGAGTGGGTGAGCTTTTGTACTAAATATCTCAAAAGGTGTAAATAAACTCAACCTTCTGTCGGTCGGATCAAACAAACTAATAGTTTCCGGACTCAAGGTAAATGCGTCTACTGACTGAAGCTGGAACCATCCCGAACTAATATTATAGATCACCTGAGTATTATTCGCAGCAATAGGCTCATTGCTCAATCCAAATCCGTTATCAGGAAACCATGTACCAGGTGCGGTGGGATTATCAGGGTTTAACACTACCGTGTAATCGTATAACTCCAAAGGTATAGTTGCTTTTGGCAACTCAAGAAAGGCATTATCGATATGGGTTTTAGCCGCAGTATAATTATGCATAGTCATGTATACTCTTGCCAGATAGAATTCAGCTGCCAATCTGGAGAGCTTACGGCGATGGGTAACCGGACCGAGATCCGGAAGAGCTTCTGTCAAATCGGCAATTATAAGATCATAAGCCTCCTGAAGTGTGCCACGTCTAAACTCCTTTTGAGTTACGTCTGCTTCGGTGAGCTTTGGAATACCAAGTGTAGTTGTTGCCGTCGCAGCGTTATAGGGCAAAGTGAAATCGGTCAGAAACATAAAATTACACATTGCACGTGCTGTCTTAGCTTCAGCAAGCAGTGCTTTTTTCTTTGCTTCTGTTCCATTCTTTGAATCCATTATCTCATTAATAATCTTGTTAAGGAGATACAGCCTTCTTATCGGACCAGATGTATAAGTCACTTCATCCGGAAGCTGATCCTGATCGTACACTCTATCTTCGTACTGGAACAGACGTTGCTGGCGACGATTAATCGGCGAATTACTTATGTTATTGAAATGGGGTTGTACAGCCGCCATTTCATCTCCGCGGTACACACCGGCCTCAAATAACATAGACAGATAAAATGTATTAAGTAACTTCTCGTAGTCATCTGTATTCACTGCTACAGTTTGTCCTTTGGGAATAATTTCAAGAAACTCCCTCTTACAACTTACGAGAGTCATCAGTAGAATAGCACATACTGATGAAGTGATATATTTGTGACGAATGATCATAATAATCAGTTTTTGATTTTTTTTAGAAGGAAATATGAGCACCCAGACTAAATGTTCCTTGTGCATTTCTTGTTGTACCTGTAAACTCAGGATCCATTCCGTGATCATTTGCTTTCCACAACAAGAGATTATTTAGCTGAAAACGGAAGGAAACTGACTCAGCATTCAATTTGCTGACCATATTACGCGGAAGGCTGTAGCCCAGGGTAATATCCCTCAACTTAGCATAAGCACCATTCAGAATAAAGCGGTTTGATGAAAGGTAGTACGACAAACTCCGGCCTGCAGCCACTCCGGGATCTGCTATATATCTTGGAATTTCCGTTTTTCCCGCGTCATCTGCTGTTTTCCAACGATCAAAAAATCCTAATTGAAGACTATTGTTTCCAAGAATCTGTTCGTTAAAAGTTGGGTTTCGATTACTTCTGATTTTATGTCCACCGTTATAAACTATACTCGCAGATAAAGTAAGCGATTTATAGGTGAAGGTATTCTGAAAACCACCTGACCATACTGGCTGCCGGGTACCCATATAAAGAATATCATCCGGTGTAGCTATATTCAGGGCAGCTGAAACGGATTTATCAGCGAGTATAATTTGCGGATCTCCTACTGCATTAAGACCTCCGTAATTGTAAGCAAACTGGGTATGAAGCGGATATCCTACCATACGTGTCGTGCTTACCAATGATGCGCCCGTAGTCGGGGCATTTTCCTCTAACTTGATCAGTTTGTTTTTGTTATGACTGAAGGTAAAACTACTCGTCCAGGAGAAATGGCCAGACCGTACGTTTACAGAGTTTAACCCGATCTCAATCCCTTTATTCTCCATGTCTCCGTAGTTACCTGTCACACGATCATATCCGGTGAACGGTGTAATTCTTAAATCACCGATAAGATCAGTGGTTTTTCTGACGTAGGTTTCTATTGATCCGCTTAATCTGTTGTTGAGAACTGCAAAGTCTAAACCAAAGTTATACACTCTGGTACCTTCCCAGGTCAGCTTCGCGTTTCCGGGAGATACAATGATATATCCTGCCCCAGTAACATAATTGAAATTACTCTCAGACTGTAAGATATCATAAGATGATCCTGTACCAACTACAGGTGCGTTTCCGGTAATACCATATGTCAATCGCACATTCAATCTATTCACCCATGACACATTGTTCATGAATTCCTCTCTGCCTAAAGCCCACATTGCACCGACACTATATACTGGCCTGTTCTGCGCCGATTTGTCTCTTCCGAAAACGTTACTTTCATCAATTCTCCAGCTTGCATTCAAAGTATATTTTCTGTCGAATGTATAAGAGAGATTTGAATAGTAA
>DATCKB010000011.1:0-5335 GCA_036562505.1 Parasegetibacter sp.
GTGTAGGTGGATTTTTAATTAGCATTCACCTGCGATTTTTATTTTATCTGTCAGGTTTTTTATTTTACTTTGGCGACCCCGAACGGATAAAACCTATGAGGGTAACGAATTAAAAATTTCTTATAATGTCGCTCCAATCAATACTCAGAGGAACGGGAGTTGCTGTTGTTACTCCGTTTGACGCACAGGAAAATGTAGATTTCGCTTCACTGGAAAAAATTATCAATCACCTGATAGAAGGTGGTGTAGAATATATTGTTACCCTGGGAACAACCGGGGAAACTCCAACCCTTACCCGAAAAGAGAAAATTGAGATTGCAAAATTCACTATTGATAAAGTAAACAACAGAGTTCCCGTAGTAGTCGGAGCCGGTGGAAACAATACCAAAGAAGTTATTCAGGAAATTCAGGAACTTCCGCTTGATAAGGCTGTGGCTGTACTAAGCGCCGCACCCTACTACAACAAACCTTCACAGGAGGGGATCTATCAACATTATAAAGCAATTGCGGAAAATAGCCCGCTTCCCGTCATACTTTACAATGTTCCCGGAAGAACAGGTCGCAATATGTCGGCCGACACTACCATTCGTCTGGCCCGGGAGGTTAAAAATATAGCAGGGATAAAAGAAGCGAGCGGCGATATGGCGCAATGTATGCAGATTCTGAAAGACAGACCCTCAGATTTTCTGGTGGTTAGCGGAGACGATGCATTGGTACTTCCGCAAATCGCATGCGGTATGGAAGGAGTAATCAGTGTGGCCGCGAATGCATTCCCCAAAGAATTTTCTGATATGGTTCGTGCCTCTCTGAAATTTGACTTCGCTACGGCAAAAAAAATCAACGATAGCCTGATGAAGGCCTACGATATCATGTTTGCCGAAAACAATCCTGCAGGAATAAAAGCATTCATGGCGAAGCTGGGACTCCTCGAAAATAAGCTGCGTCTGCCCGTGGTTTCTTTAAGTGAAGGATTAAATAAGGAAATGCTTAAATACATGGAGGCCCGATAAAAAACTCATCCTCCGATATGTTTGAGTGTTGGCTTCTCCTATACCAGAAATGTGACACCTTCCAGCGCTAACTGAGTCTCTGGAAAAACTTCCCGGGCTTCGCTCAGAAATTGATCCAGGCATTCGTATTTCGAACTGAAATGCCCGATCAGTAGTCTTCCGGCATTGGATAACCGCGCAATATCGGCGGCTTGTTTGGTGGTGGAATGAAAACGGCTGGCCGCCCTTTCCGCCAGATCACCGAGGTAAGTTGTTTCGTGATACAGCAGGTTAACATTCTTAACCTTTTCTGCTACACGTGGTTCATATAAGGTATCGGCGCAATAACCGTAACTTTTTGCAGGAATTCCCGGAATAGTTACCGCTTCATTGGAAATAATTTCGCCACTATCGTTGACGTAATCTTTCCCCTTTTTCAGTTCATCATAAAAGCGGGCGGGAATACCATATTTTTCGGCCTTGTCTTTATTGATTTTCCTGGGGTTGCGCTTTTCGCGGAATACAAATCCCCAGCATTCGATCCGGTGTACAACCCTGAAACAGCTAACACTGAATTTCTCTTCGTCAATCAGAATTCCTTCTTCGGTTATAGGATGGAAATGGAGTGCATAAGGAAGCGTAGTGTCAGCAACTTTTAACTGAAGTTGAATGATTTCGATCAGGGCAGGAGGTGCATACAAAAACAATTCCTGTTCGCGGTTCAGTAAACCCATGCTGGTTAGTAAACCGATTAAGCCGAAATAATGATCACCATGTAAATGAGAAATAAAAATCCGGCTGATTTTACTGTGCCGAACTTTGTAGCGGGCTAACTGCATTTGGGTGCCTTCACCGCAATCAATCAGAAACCGCTGGTCCATCATCGTCACTACCTGTGAAGTAGGGTGACGGTCGAAGGCCGGCAATGCCGAATTATTTCCTAAAATAGTGACTCCAAACATCCGGTTAGATTAGCTGCAACTCAGTTCTTTCACTCCGTATCTGAACAAATATAGGTAGCAGGCGAAAGATTTATACAATTTTTAAGATTCCACTACAATATTCCCAATAACGATAATCTGACGCAAATAATATGTAGAGCAACAGAATTACCTGCAGACCCAGAAAATATCGTTACTCTTCGTCATCTCCCATTAATTCCCGCTCAATTTCTTCCATCTGAACGATATCGTAAGCCTCACTCTCAGTTGGGGTATGATTAAGCATTTCAAGGAGTTCAGCCTCGTCGAGCTGCTTCTGTAATGGCTTTGAAAGTCCGCAGATCACAAAAGAAGCCTTGTTTTCATAAAAATTCTGATGCATCTGCACCAGCCAGTGCATTGCCGGCGGGTCGATAACAGTCAGTTCAGACAGGTTGAGAACGATATTTTTAGGTTCTTCCTCCAGGACAGATTGTATGGTCCGGGAAAGTTCATCTGTCAAAGCGGCAGATAATTCTGGACTTATGATGCTGATTACCTTAAATTTCTCTTTGGTCTCAATTTTGAATAACATAATTCGATAATTTTTTTACAATAGTAACGGTATCAGGGAGCTCAAACCATTTTCCAAAAATATTCGTTATTATTGTATAACATGCAATGAATCAAAATGGATAACAATTTTTCAACCCAGGTTAAGGAGATCATATCGTTCAGTAGGGAGGAAGCATTAAGGCTGGGGAATGATTTCATAGGAACCGAGCATCTTCTTTTAGGATTGATAAGAGAAGGTGACAATACCGCATTGAAAATTCTGAAAAACTTTAATGTTGACCTTTACGAGTTACGAAAAGAAGTTGAGTTGGCAGTTAAGGATAAAACAGGAAAGAATATAGCCAATATTAACAGCCTGCCTCTGACAAAACAGGCAGAAAAAGTGATTCGGGTGACGGTTCTGGAAGCCAAGGCTTTGAAGAGTCCGACTGTAGAAACGGAACATCTGATGCTGTCAATATTGAAAAACAAAGAAAATATTGCTACTCAGATTCTGAATCAGTTTGACGTAGACTACGACCTGTTCCGCAATGAACTGGGTGTGGTGAAATCAAATGATGTTCGCTCTGAATATACCGACGAGAACGAAGATGATTACGATGACGAAAAGAAATACGCTCAGCAACGCGCTAAACAATCCGGTGCGGCTAAGAGCAAAACTCCGGTTCTCGATAATTTCGGCAGAGATATAACCCGTCTGGCGGAAACAGGATCTTTGGATCCGATTGTGGGAAGGGAAGAAGAAATTGAAAGGGTTTCTCAGATTCTTTCGCGCAGAAAGAAAAACAATCCGATTCTGATAGGTGAACCTGGAGTGGGAAAAACCGCTATTGTAGAAGGACTTGCACTTCGCATTGTTCAACGAAAGGTTTCCCGCGTGTTGTTCGATAAAAGAGTGATTTCTCTGGACCTTGCTGCGCTCGTAGCGGGTACTAAATACAGAGGCCAGTTCGAAGAAAGAATGAAGGCAATTATGAACGAACTGGAAAAGAACCGCGATGTGATTCTCTTCATCGATGAAATTCATACCATCGTTGGAGCCGGTGGCGCAAGTGGATCGCTCGATGCTTCAAATATTTTCAAACCTGCTTTGGCAAGGGGAGAGTTACAGTGCATTGGTGCATCAACCCTTGATGAGTATCGCATGTACATCGAAAAAGATGGGGCGCTCGACAGAAGGTTCCAGAAAGTGATGGTTGATCCTCCTTCTATTGAAGAAACAATTCAGATTCTGAATAATATCAAATCGAAGTACGAAGATTACCACAATGTGACCTACTCTGATGATGCTATCGATGCCTGCGTTAAGCTGAGCGACCGTTATATGACGGATCGTCTGCTGCCCGACAAAGCAATTGATGTACTAGATGAAGTAGGGGCAAGAGTGCACCTCAAAAACATCGACGTCCCCCAGAATATTCTTGATCTTGAAAAGAAGATTGAAGATATTAAGCAGGAAAAAAATAAAGTAGTTAAAAGCCAGCGCTTTGAAGAAGCAGCAGCATTAAGGGATACCGAAAAACGATTGGGTGAAGAACTGGAGAAAGCAAAAGCTGTCTGGGAAGAAGAAAGCAAACACAAACGCTATCCGATAGACGAAGAAGCGATTGCCGAAGTGGTGAGTATGATGACGGGAATTCCTGTTAAGAGAATGGTTCAGGCAGAGAGTGAGAAGCTGAGAAAAATGGGTGATGATCTGAAGGGCATGGTAGTCGGACAGGACGACGCGATTCAGAAAGTAGTAAAAGCCATTCAGCGAAACAGGGTAGGGTTGAAAGATCCGAAAAAGCCTGTTGGTTCGTTTATCTTCCTCGGTCCGACCGGAGTAGGTAAAACCGAATTGGCCCGCGCGCTGGCCCGTCATCTTTTTGACTCCGAAGACGCTTTGATCCGTATAGATATGAGCGAATACATGGAGAAGTTCACCGTTACCCGGTTGATCGGTGCGCCTCCCGGTTATGTGGGTTATGAAGAAGGAGGTCAGTTAACTGAGAAGGTCAGACGTAAACCATATTCTGTGATCTTGCTCGACGAGATCGAAAAAGCTCACCCTGATATTTACAATATTCTCCTGCAGGTGTTGGATGATGGTCAGCTGACTGATGGACTGGGAAGAAAGGTAGACTTCAAGAACACCATGATTATCATGACTTCGAATATTGGTGTACGTCAGCTGAAAGATTTCGGAGACGGAGTAGGTTTTGCAACTGCATCGCGACTTCAGAATCAGGATGAGAATAATAAAGCGGTGATTGAAAAAGCGCTGAAACGCACTTTCTCACCTGAATTTCTGAACAGAATTGACGATGTAATTATCTTCAATCAGCTGGAAAAAGACCATATCTTCAAGATTATCGATATTCTGATGGACGGGGTTTATAAACGCCTCGCTCATCTCGGATTCACACTGGAACTGACTCCGGAAGCTAAAGATTTTATTGCTGAGAAGGGATATGATCAGCAGTTCGGAGCGAGACCATTACACCGGGCTATTCAGAAACAGCTGGAAGATCCTTTGGCAGAAGAAATTCTGAACATGAATATCAAGCAGGGCGATGTGTTAGTGGCGAGTTTAGATATGGAAAAGCAGAAAATAGTTTTTACGATAAAGGAAACACCTCCTGCGAAAAAGTCAAAGTCTCCCGAGGCTAACTAAATTTGCAAGAACATGCCTTATAAAAGGAATTTTATCTATTGGATTGATAAGAGAAAATGGAAATACTATTTTCTCCGACTTGCAGTGAACGAGTTTCAGCGAAGTGCTGTATTTTGACTTTTCACATTTGAATCAGAAGTTCAACAAGATTTTTCCAAAAAAAAATTCCTGGTAATGCCACATTATCATAGTAT
>DATCKB010000017.1:0-2117 GCA_036562505.1 Parasegetibacter sp.
TGGGCATGCATTTCAAAAATGGCAGGAACACTTGCCTTGAGTTTAACACTGTCTGTTTCACGATAGAAAAATTCCATCTCCCGTCCGTCTACTACCCTTCTGTCAACTTTATAAACACCAGCAGTAAACGAAAACAGGTAGGTACTGATTAAATCGGAGGGTTCAAAATGTACGATTTTAGTTTCGCCGGTTGTTTCTGCAGACCTGATATCTGCATTCGACATAGCTTCCCAGTTCGCCGGAATAGTCAGCGTCAATTCGTACACAGCTTTCATATCTGGCTGGTCGAAACAGGGAAAAGCGGTTCTTGCGCGGTCAGGCACAAACAGCGCATACATATATTCCTTATTCCGGTTCAAGGCACTTGAACCCGCTTCAAATTCTATTTCAATATTATTCTCCCCTTCTCTGATATATTTTGCAGGAATAATAATATGTTCATTCTCGTGACGAACTTTTATTTGCTCACCGTTTGCTCTTACAGATTTTACACTGTTTTCCCGCTGCCTGAAATCCAGCACCACATCTTTCAGCTCCTTTTTCGAATTAAAATGAACGGTTTCATTACCCTTTATTGCTTCTTCAGGATTATTTGGTATATTAAGTGCAAGCTGATACTTTACGTCAGAAATAAATGCCTTCCTCTCCTGAGCCAGAGTCAGTGGTACACCGGATTCGGGAGGAGTGCTTTGTTTACAGGAAAAAAGGATCAGAATCAGAGAAGTGAATATGAGGTAAGAACGAAACATATAATAGAATTTTGCTAACGCGGTAAAAATACAAATACCGGATTTAAAACTATCTATTTTTTAATAACATGGAAAAAGAGATCATTTTACAGTTTCTTCTCGCCACGCTTTGGGGTGGCATAGTTGGTTTGGAAAGGGAATACCGGAATAAATCAGCCGGATTCCGGACGATGACAATGATTTCAATAGGAGCCTGTTTTTTTACGGTAATGTCTCAGTCTATCGGCCTGCCGGGAAGCACCGACCGGATTGCTTCAAATATTGTAACCGGTATTGGTTTTCTGGGGGCGGGTGTAATTTTCAAAGATGATAATCGTGTAAACGGAATTACAACAGCTGCCACCATCTGGGCTGTTGCTGCAGTGGGTATGGGTATTGGCTCAGGTTATTACATAGCTTCCGGATTCGCCAGTTTAATGATCATTTTCGTGCTCACGATCCTTCCTTATGTAGAAGCGAAAATGGACAAAGTGAGCCAAACCAAAACCTATGTAATTGAAAGTTTGTATACCGATGAAATCACATCCAGATATGAAGACTTACTGAAATCACTGCAGCTCCGTTATCAGATTGTTTCCTGGGTAAAAAGGCAGGACAGCCTGACCGTAACCTGGATGGTCAGAGGAAAAGAAAAGCATCAAATTGAATTCATGAAATTTGTACTCAGCGACGAGCTGGTAAGAAAACTCGAATATTAGTCGGGTACAATATTGTGCTATCCTTTAAACGTTATCAACGGACGGCTCCGTTGGGAATAGTTTTGCATATTACTATTTCCCGGAGCCATCAGGGATTACAGTTGATATCTGCGTAAGCGGGCGACTGCTTCGTGATACTCAAATTCTATCCTTAAAAAGTCTTCGTAAGCATCGTAATATTCATTTTCTTCCTTGAAATAACTGGTCAGGTCGATCTCACCAAGTCGCAGTGATTTGTCGAGCAGATATCGGGTATTCATTGAACCGAGTATAGCTTTATACTCCTCCAGTGAACGCTGACGAACTTTCACCGTTTCATAAAGCTGCCGATTCTGCGAACGGGATTCTAACCGTTGCACCCGAACCAAATCTTCAGCATGCGCCTGCTCCAGCCGGGTAGCTTTTAATTTATTTTTACCCTCCCACAATGGAATGGAAATTCCGGCATGAATACCCCGAAAACTTTGCGGGAACTGCCGCTGCGAATGATAGCCCGCTTCCAGCTTCGGAAGATTTAAGGATTTCTGCAAAGCCACATGCTGTTTTAACACAGCAGCTTCCTGCGCATACAAAGCTATAAGAGGATCATTTGCATTGATCATACTGTCCAGCAGATTAAAATCTTCTGAAATAATTTCGGCCGGATACAGTGTGTCGGTGACTGTTATCC
>DATCKB010000018.1:0-3188 GCA_036562505.1 Parasegetibacter sp.
GCTGGGAGGGGGATGTTGACATTACACCCGGACAAATCACTGAAACCGGTGGAACTTATGCAATTAAATCACTGATGGCTGCTACTCAGGCTTTGAAGGAAAAACAGATAGACGGACTGGTAACAGCTCCTCTGCATAAGAAAAATATTCAGTCTGACCAGTTCCGCTATACCGGCCATACGCCCTACCTGAAAGCAGCTTTTGAAGCGAAGGATGTACTAATGTTTATGACAGCAGCAAATATGCGGGTTGGACTGGTAACCGAACATGTGCCTGTAAACGAAATCTCAAAACATATCACTAGAGAAGCAATCATCAGCAAAATTCAGTTGATGAAAGAATCTCTGATTAAAGACTTCGGAATCGATAAACCCAAAATTGCCGTATTAGGTTTAAACCCGCACGCAGGTGATGAGGGATTGATCGGAAATGAAGAGGAGACTATTATCAAGCCTGCAATAAAAGAGATGAAACACTCATCACTGGTATTCGGTCCGTTTAGCGCTGATGCATTTTTTGCACACGGACAATATGAGAAATTTGACGGAATTCTGGCGATGTATCATGATCAGGGACTGATACCATTTAAATCGCTTGCACTGGGCGAAGGTGTAAACTATACAGCGGGATTAAATGTTGTGAGAACCTCCCCCGATCATGGCACTGCATTTGATATCGCCGGAAGGAATAAAGCCGACCATTCCTCTTTCCTGGCGGCTGTATTTGCGTGTGCAGATATTCTCAATCAGCGTGCAGAGTATGCTGAAAACAGAAAAAATCCACTCCGTAAGATGACTTCAGTTGTTCTGGCGAAAGCGGTGGACGAGAAAATTGAAGAAGAGGAAGAATAAAAGCGAATCCCTTATAATGTCGGTTGTACGTTTCGAATGCGGCAACAAAATATCGAAGAAGAGGTAGAATGTTTTCGCCTGTTGACTATTACTTCACCTGAGGTGAGAAGACCTCTAAATTTTTACTTCTGATTTTTTAAAAAATAAAATCCCCCTGCCGAAGCAGGAGGATTATGTGGTTTTTACCTGTGGAATATGATGCTTAATTTTTAATCAGCTTATTAACTATTCTTTCCTGGTTGTTGATCAGAATTTCAACAAAGTACATTCCCTTGTTCAATCTGGATACTTCTTCAATAGTGAAGGAGTTTGATCCGGCATAGCCTTTCATCGTTTTCCGCAGGACTTCTCTGCTGCTGTTATCCAACACTCTTACTGTGATAGATGACGTTCTCAACAGATCTATATTCAATCTAACCTGACTTACGAACGGATTTGGTGAAACAGTTACCACGTTTGGCGAAGCTGAGCCTTCCAGTCTTACTACAACTGTTTTAGTGTATTCAAACTTACCGTCAATATCAACTTGTTTCAGGCGATAGAACAGATGTGTTGCACCTGAAGGAAGTGAATTGTCGTTGAATGTGTAATCAGAAATTGTTGCTACTGTACCACGGCCAGCCACTTCGCCGATTTTTGTAAATACTGTACCGTTCACACTTCTTTCAACTTCGAAACGAGCGTTGTTTACTTCGCTTGTAGTGCTCCAGTTCAGTAATACTGTACTCGTTTGCAGGGTAGCTGTAAAATCAAGCATAAGAACCGGCATTGGTGCTCCTACAGGGAAGTTAATGATAACCGTTACAGGATCGCTGCAAAGAGGAGCACAGGTTCCATCGTCACAAACAGTATACTGGAAAGAAGTACCTGAACCAGTGAATCCATCAGCAGGAGTAAAAGTAAAACTACCATCTGCATTTAGTACTACAGTACCGTGTTCAGCAGGAGGAGCGGTATACAGGTTCGCAGAAAGAACTGTTTCACTATCCTCATCACTATCATTAGCAAGAACGTTGCCTGATGCAGTAAAGTTAGGCAGCCCGTTAAAGAAATCCTCAACTCCAACCGGTGCAGTGTTTACACCGTTAACGTATCTCATCGGACCAGAAATATTTACGTCATCAATAACTGCATTCGCCATACCCATTCCCTGGAAATTGATAAACACACGGTATTCACCGGGAGTTATACCTCCAAAGGTTTGAGAGAAAGAACTTGGCGTGCTGATATCGGGAGTAGTAGCCGAACCCAGCATTTGAATCCAGTCACCTGCACAGTTCACTAAGTGAATGTAGAAGGTATGATTTCCTCCGTTTCCATTTTTGTACTGATAAGTGAACCCCACAGTGATAGAATTTCCTTCTACTTTTAAAAGAGGAGAAATAATACCGTGGTTGCCGAAGGGAGAAAGTGCAGAGGTTTCAACAGAAGCATCGCCCTCAAGTACAGAGGTCATAGACACATTGGCGGAATTAAATTCCCAGCCCTTAGACATTAAATGGCTCTTGATATCAGCACCGTTCAGTGCACCCGGACGGGTGTTGAAATTTTCAGAGACCTGTGAAAAACCTGAATGCGCAGTAATCAGCAAAAATGCTGCTACAATTAAGCGTGTAAAATTTTGTTTCATTTTTAGATGGTTTCAAATGAGCAATTCAAATTACCTGCATGGAATACATCCACCGGGGCATTCAGAGGAATGGTAACAGGGTGTGGTAATTACAGGAGACTGGATTTGTGTACGGGTTAAAATAGAGCCGGAGCCAGGACTAGCCCCGGCTATTAGTATCCGTACCCTTTAAATAGTTCGTTCAGTTTATAATAATTTATAATCGAATCGAATGAATAATCATTTGACAGGTTAATTAGCGAATAGGATAATAAAGAATGGAAGGTTTTCAGACCGGTGTCTGAAGTGATTAGTGTTAAATCAGCGCTGAATTGCGACTTATTATTTGAATACGGACGTTTCATTTATGTGTTATTTCACGGTACATGATCATAATCACATAGAAACATTGGATACGGCGGTCAGGCCAAACAATAAGTTCAGAGGAATTTGGAAAAACAGGAAATCAAAAGGAAATGGAGTAAGGGGCTTTCAGGAGATCTTGGGTATGTATAGTAAGTGCAAAGATTAAAACAGTTTTTGAAATTTGCAAGACTTTTCAAAAAATATTTTAAAAACGAGGTAGAAAGCCCCCGAGGCCTGCCATATTTCAGTCATCTAAACTTGATAATTCTGTCCTCGATACAGAGTCTGACTGCCAATCTTACCTTCTTACGATTTTCCGGGTGGTTCTTTGAGAACCAGCCACTACTTCAAGGATATAGTAT
>DATCKB010000020.1:0-3782 GCA_036562505.1 Parasegetibacter sp.
CCAGTTATTTCGTTTGGTGTTTGAACGTCAAAATAACGACGACGGTTCGGTAAAATACATGAAAGGTCCGTTCCGTTTGCTTATTCAGAAAGAAGGGAACTTTACAGAGCTGGATATCTGGTACAGGGAGGATCGCAGACATATAAAAACTCCTTTATATGTACATGAGCTTCAGAATCATTACCGGAGCATGACAAAAATAGAACTTCACCACAACTGATTTTTCCCTATTTTTGCACGGATTTTTAAAAAAACAGGGCGCAGGTTGGTCCCATAACAGAAAGAATGAACTTATTTTTTTCTGATTTGTGGAGAATGTCTATCTTTGCGCTCCCAAAAACTATATGGCGAAACAAGCACTTATCAAACAAGATGGTATAATTCTGGAAGCATTGTCTAACGCAATGTTTAAGGTGAGGCTGGAGAATGGTCATGAAATTTTGGCGACCATTTCCGGGAAGATGAGGATGCATTACATCAGAATTTTACCAGGTGATAAGGTGGGAGTTGAAATGAGCCCGTATGATTTGAGCAGGGGAAGAATAATATTCAGGTATAAATAAGAGAGGAGAGGCGAATTCGATGGAGCCGGTTCTCTCTGTTGATAGTATAAAAAATAAGCTGCGAGCTATGGGCCTCCGGGTCATTGCCCGAAGCTGATAGTTCAAAGTTCAAAGCTTTAAAAATGAAAGTAAGAGCATCGATCAAGAAAAGAAGCGCAGATTGCAAGATCGTAAAGAGAAAAGGTAAACTCTACGTGATTAACAAGAAAAACCCCCGTTATAAGCAACGTCAGGGGTAAGCATGACCTGGGATGATCAGGTTTGTTGCGCATCAGCCTAAAACAATCGATAAAACAAAAAATAAAAAGAAAATATGGCTCGTATAGCCGGTATAGATTTACCAAAGAACAAAAGAGGAGAGATTGGATTGACTTATATCTTCGGAATAGGCCGTTCTACTGCTCGCTACATCCTGGAAAAAGCAGGGATTGATGTGGATAAGAAAGTAAACGAGTGGTCTGATGAGGAGCAAGGGGCAATCCGTAATATCATCAATACCGAGTTTAAAGTAGAAGGACAGCTGCGTAGTGAGGTTCAGATGAACATCAAGCGTCTGCTCGATATCGCTTGCTATCGCGGTCTTCGCCACAGAAAAGGATTACCTGTTCGTGGTCAGCGTACTAAAACAAACAGCCGTACTCGTAAGGGTAAACGTAAAACCGTTGCCGGTAAGAAGAAGGCTCCTAAGAAGTAAGATTGCTGCTGAGCTTTTAGCTGGGTGCTGTGGACATTTTCCACGGCATATGGCTTTGAGCTCACTGCTTTTTTATATTGCACCAAATAATCAGCTGAAAATATTCCGGATACCCGGTGCAGGAGGAGGAAGTTTCAGCGCTGGCCGGTCGGCCGGATAATTTAAACAATGAATACCTTAGATTAAAGCTATGGCAAAATCACAAAACAGCGCTAAAGCCGCTGCCAAGAAAAGAGTTGTAAAAGTAGATGCGTACGGTGATGCACATATCTCTGCAACTTTCAACAACATCATCATCAGTTTAACCAACAAAAGCGGACAGGTAATTTCATGGTCCAGCGCCGGTAAAATGGGATTTAAAGGTTCCAAGAAGAATACTCCATATGCTGCGCAGATGGCTGCTTCCGATGCAGCAAGAGTTGCTCTGGATGCCGGTATGAAAAGATGTGATGTATATGTAAAAGGTCCGGGTTCCGGTCGTGAGAGCGCTATCCGTGCTTTGGCTAATTCAGGCATCGAAGTTACCTTGATTAAAGACGTTACTCCATTACCACATAATGGTTGCCGTCCTCCTAAAAAGAGAAGAGTTTAATAATTGTGTCGTTTACCCCTGAACAATGGTTCAGATGAGGGTAAACAATGCATATCTGGATATTAACAGGGCGCATGATTCATTTTTACCGTTTTTACTGATTATAGCGTCATCACAAAAAAGCGGAACATAAGTAAAACACATGGCACGTTACACAGGTCCGAAGACCAAAATCTCAAGAATTTTCGGTGAGCCTATTTTAGGCAATGGTAAATGGCTGAACAAAAACAGTAATCCTCCCGGTCAGCATGGTGCTGCGCGTAAGCGTAAAAGCCTTGGAGAGTATGCCCTGCAGCTGAGAGAAAAACAAAAGGCAAAATATACCTATGGGTTGCTGGAAAAACAATTCCGCAGAACTTTCGAAGAAGCTGAAAGACGCCGTGGAATTACCGGTCAGGTATTGATTCAGTTGCTGGAAGCCCGTTTAGACAATACCGTTTTCAGAATGGGTATTGCTCCGTCAAGACCAGCAGCCAGACAATTGGTTTCTCATAAACACATCACTGTTAACGGTGAAGTAGTGAATATACCTTCCTACCAATTGAAACCGGGAGATATTGTAGGTTTAAAAGAAGGCTCAGCTGCCAATTCTGCTTTAACCAGTATGATTCGCGGAAAGAACCCTAAGTACAATTGGATCGACTGGAATGAAACTGAAATGAAAGGTACATTCCTGGCTTATCCTGAGCGCGAAAGTGTTCCGGAGAATATCAAAGAACAACTGATAGTAGAATTGTACAGTAAATAATTTGGCTACCTGCTGTGAGCACTGGCTCCCAGTTAGCTTCTTTTGCCACTCATTTAAAAACTAAAGGGAAAACAAATATGGCCATTTTAAATTTCCAGAAACCTGACAAAATCGTTCTGCAAAAAGCAACTGATTTTGAAGCGCAATTTGAATTTCGTCCTCTGGAGCCCGGGTACGGAGTGACCGTAGGAAATGCATTGCGCAGGGTATTACTGAGTTCATTGGAAGGGTATGCCATTGTAGGAATCCGAATTGAAGGAGCTGAACATGAGTTCGCTACTTTAAAAGGTGTAACAGAAGATGTTACTGAAATAATCCTTAACCTGAAACAGGTTCGGTTCAAGAAAACTATAGAAGGGGAAATGAATTCTGAAAAGATCGTCCTTTCTATTAAAAATAAATCAGAATTTACTGCCGGCATGATTGGTGAAAACACTCAGTATTTTCAGGTAATGAACCCTGAACTGCTGATTTGCACACTTGATCCTTCTGCTAAGCTGGATATCGAACTCACCATCGGTAAAGGCCGCGGCTATGTTACTGCCGAAGATAACAAGGTTAAAGATGCTCCATTCGGATATATTCCGATCGACTCTATCTTCACTCCGATCAAAAACGTGAAGTACAGTATCGAGAATACCCGTGTTGAGCAAAGAACCGACTACGAAAAACTGGTTATGGAAGTGGTTACCGACGGTACCATCCATCCGGAAGAAGCCGTAAAACAAGCTTCAAGAATTCTGATTCAGCACCTGATGATTATCACCGACGAGAACATTACCTTCGATAATAAAGAAGAGAAGAAAGAAGACCTCGTTGATGAACAAACACTGCAACTGCGCAAGATCCTGAAAACTCCGTTGGAAGATCTGGATCTGAGTGTACGTGCATTTAACTGTCTGAAAGCTGCGAAAATCAATTCACTCAGTGAACTGGTTCAGTATGAGCAGGAAGACCTGATGAAGTTCAGAAACTTCGGTCAGAAATCACTTAGCGAAATTGAGCAGGTATTGGGTGAGCGCGGACTCCATTTTGGAATGGACCTGAGCAAGCTGAAGCTAGACGACGAGTAACTGGTATCACCCGCAAGCCCATGGCTTAGGGAAGGATGCACTGATTATTCAGGAAGAACTAAAATATATTTCAATCAAAAAAAGGTTATAATTCCTTGACACGGTATAACCT
>DATCKB010000034.1:0-6518 GCA_036562505.1 Parasegetibacter sp.
CCGTAATGCACTCCACACGTGATCGAGTGTCACTTCCTTTACATGTTCAAATCCGTTGTTACAGAGTATATCCCAGCTGCAATCGCGGTTCAGGTCAGAAACAATCTTTGAAGCCGTTTTCGGAAAAGCCACCCAAAGTTTTGCATCTTCGTGTAATGCCGGAAGTACTTCGGAAAGTATATTATTCAACTGCTTTTCGTTTATCGCAAACACCAGAGCGAAATCAATTCGCTTACTCTTAAGAAGGGGAGTGACGTTTTTTGCAAACGGAATTTTTAAAAACTGCTTCTCTATGGAAGAAGGTAATCCCTGTATCAGGATATTCTTCTCTTCTTTATACTGAAGTTTTTCAAATAGCGTTTGAGCCATGCCGTACAAGGTTTATTTCAATGGAACTGCAAATTTAAAAAATTGTAGGCGGACTAAAAAACGTAATTCGCAGCGCCAAGTGAATATCTGTAAGGGTTTCGGCTGGTTTACAACTATTTACCTGGTTTGTAAATGATTATTTAACAGGATTGTAATATTTAAGCGCCTCATCCATTTCCTGTTGCAACTTGGCGATCCGACGTCCCGGATCAGGGTGAGTGCTTAAAAATTCCGGTGTTCCTCCGCTGCCGGCTGCAGCCATTCTTTCCCATAACCCTATGGCTTCCCGAGGGTTATAACCGGCCATTGCGGCAAAACGCAATCCAAGCTTGTCTGCTTCCAGTTCCTGTTTGCGGCTGTGAGGGAGAATTCCACCTACTGTAGTTCCAATTCCGTAGGCGGTCATAAAAATATTCTGAGTTTCTGCAGGTTTACTCGAAAGAGCGACCTGAAGAGCGGCGCCTCCCAGTTGCTGAAGCAAGCCCTGACTCATTCTTTCATTACCATGCTTTGCCAGCGCATGAGCTACCTCGTGGCCCACAACTACTGCCAATGCTGCTTCATTCTGAGTAATCGGTAATAATCCGGTATATACCACAATTTTACCTCCGGGCATACACCAGGCATTGGCTTCGTCTGCCTGCACCAGATTATATTCCCAGGCGAATCCCTCAAGTTCATGCGCTAAGCCCTGCTGAGTGTAGTACTGTGTAACGGCATTGGCAATCCGCTGCCCTACTCTTCTCACCATTTCTGCATCCTTGCTTGTAGAAGGACTAACAACTTTATTCGAAGAAAGGAACTGAGCATATTCCTGCTTAGCCATTCCCTGCAATTCTGCTTCAGATACCAATGAAAGTTGATTACGACCGGTGATGGGGTTTACAGTACATCCTGCAAACAAACCGAATACTATTAAAGGAGAAATAATATTACGAATGATTCTGGACCGCATAACGAAAGTTTTAATAATAACTCAGGTTCAAGTTTTATACCAAAGGCAAAACCAGTTTGTTAATTGTCCATTTCATCTCCGCGCCTGCGGGCACGACGACGATCCCGGTATTTCAGGATAGGTACTTTACTTTCATTCCCGCGCATTATACGACCGATATTCTTCTGATGCGTCAGTAACACCATAAGGGCTACTGCGATCGCGAAAATGCGGTATAAATGGTTCTCAACGTTAAAAATCACCAGTATAAATACCGGAAACGCGATGCTCGCCAGAATTGAACTGAGAGACACAAAACGGGTAAGATAAAGGACGAGCAGAAATATACCTACACAACTAAGCGCTGTTAAAGGAGAGATACCCAGAACAATTCCAAATAAGGTGGCAACTCCCTTTCCTCCTTTGAACTGTGCGTAGATGGGGAAGATATGCCCCAGCACTGCTGAAAGACCTAAACCTATCTGAAAATTAGTCTGCGCAATTTCATTTGCAGGGTCCATGTATTGGGGAAGAAATACGAAGAGTTTCACTGCAATAATTCCTTTCAACATATCTGCAGCCATTACAAAAGTTCCCCATTTGGGACCTAATACCCGATAAGTATTTGTGGCTCCGGCATTACCACTACCGTAGTCCCGGATATCAATTCCGAAAAAAGATCTGCTCACCCAAACCGAAGTAGGTATAGATCCGATCAGATAAGCCATCACAATCAGTAATAATTCTTCCATGCTGGTCGCGCTTGTTGTTGGAAACTTAAAGTTAAGGTAAACGATTGATTCTTAACACATCAAAAGCTAAAATCTTTCTTTTCTATTCGTTAAAAAACAGTGCCTCCGGCTATATTTTTCCAAATCTCAGGGAAATCCAATGATTTTTCTCCAGCCTTTTTTCAAACGCTAAACCACATAATTCGGCTTTAGCCCGTATCTCCGTTTCATCACCTGATAAAAGTCCGCTGAACACCACCTTCCCTTTGCTTTTCAGATGATGGATTACACTCTCCATGTGGTTAAGTATTACATTTTTATTGATATTAGCGAAAATGACATCGAATTTCTCCGGCATATTTAACTGATCAGCGAGGGTGAAAACCACTTTACTGCAATTATTCCGCTCAGCATTTTCGAAGGCGTTTTCGATGCTCCAGGCTTCGTTGTCGATAGCGGCAATATCCGCTGCACCAGACTTTTCTGCGAGAATAGCCAGTATGCCTGTTCCGGTGCCAAAATCCAAAACTGTTTTTCCGGTGAGGTCCAGCTCCTGCATTTGCTCTACCATCATATAAGTTGTAGCGTGATGCCCGGTACCGAAACTCATTTTCGGCATGATTACCAACTCATATTGCACATCAGGGGCGGGCTCATGAAACGGCGCCCTGATCAAACAATAATCGTTTATACGTACCGGTTGGAAATTCGACTCCCACAGTTCATTCCAGTTCTTCGGCGGAATCACATTTACATGGAATGCGGCACCTGTTTTCTTTGCTATCTGTTGCAGTGCATCGAGATTAAACTGATGCTCCGGTATGAATGCCGTCAGACGCCGCGGCAATTCCTCAAATCCTTCATAGTTCTCTGCAATCAGCAAGGCCATACAAATTTCCGACTGTTCGTTCGTTTGAACTTCGAAGCTTACTTCAATATAATTTTCGTTGGCAGACATACTCATTTAATTACCAGATACATGAACCCATTTTATGCAAATAGCCTGTAGAAAATTCTACAAGCTATTCGACTGATATCTTAAGCCTTAAGGCTTTCTTTAATTATTGCGGGCGATTCGAACTTTGCTCAGGCTTTGGCATAAGCGCTTTTCTGGAAAGCTTGAATTTACCGGTTTTCTGATCGAGGCCGACCAGCTTAACTTTAACGCTATCACCTTCTTTCAGCACCCCTTCCATACTTTCAAGACGCTTCCAGGAAACCTCACTTATGTGAAGTAAACCTTGTTTACCAGGCATAAACTCCACAAAAGCTCCGTAGGGCATAATCGATTTCACAGTTGCTTCGTAGGTTTCACCAACTTCCGGCATTGCTACAATTCCTTTAACCCATGCCACGGCTCTGTCGAGCCCCTCTTTTGCCTTACTGAAAATGCTTACCTCACCCTGATTTCCTATTTCTTCGATATTGATAGTAGTTCCGGTTTCACGCTGAATTTCCTGGATGACTTTACCACCTGGTCCGATTACCGCACCAATAAATTCCTTATCAATATAAAGTTTCAGCATTCTCGGTGCATGCGGTTTCACTTCCGGACGTGGAGCGTCGATGCACTGATACATAGCTTCGAGGATATGCAGTCTGCCTGCACGAGCCTGATTCAATGCTTCACGCATGGTATCCATGCTCAACCCATCCACTTTAATATCCATTTGCACGCCACAGATTCCATCTCTTGTACCGGTTACCTTGAAATCCATATCACCCAGGTGATCTTCATCACCGAGGATATCAGTAAGGATGGCATATTTACCATCTTCCTGACGGGTGATTAATCCCATTGCAACCCCGCTAACGTGTTTTGCTACAGGGACCCCTGCATCCATCAGAGCCAGCGAACCGGCACAAACAGTTGCCATTGATGAGGATCCGTTAGATTCAAGTATATCACTTACCACTCTCACGGTGTACGGATAATCACTTCCCGGCATCATCTGTTTAAGTGAACGCAGAGCCAGGTTTCCGTGACCTACTTCCCTACGACCCGGACCTCTCATCATTTTAACTTCACCTGTTGAGAACGGAGGGAAATTATAGTGTAGAATGAATTTTGAATAATCGCTGGTGGCTGCACTTTCAACCAATAGTTCATCAAGAGGAGTACCTAATGTAACCGTTGTTAATGATTGAGTTTCGCCGCGTGTGAATAAAGCAGACCCGTGTGGTGAAGGAAGAAGATCTGTTTCCATGGCCAGCGGACGGATTTCGTCAAGTTTACGGCCATCCAGACGAATTTTATCGTCGAGAATCATGTTTCTTACCACTTCCCATTTCAGGTCTTCAAAATATTTTTTAACCATTTTAACATCAGTCGGATCAGGTTCTTCACCCAGACTTTCAACCAGCGCTGTTTTCACCTGATCATAGGCCTCAGAACGTTCATGTTTAGAGGAACCCTTTCTGGAAATTTCGTAGATTTTATCCTTGGCGAAATCAATTACTTTCTGCTGCAGTTCAGGATTTGAAGGTGGTTTTGGATAATCACGTTTTCCTTTTACACCTTTGAGATCACGAAGTTCTTCCTGAGCTTTGATCTGCACCTGAATAGCTTTATGAGCCAGCTCTAACGCCTCAACCAGTTCTTCTTCACTGCATTCTTTTGCTTCACCCTCAACCATCATCAGGTTTTTTGCAGTAGCACCGATCATAAAATCCATGTCGGCCTGCGCGAGCTGAGAACGAGTAGGGTTAACGATAAATTCACCGTTTACACGGCCTATTCTTACTTCTGAAATAACTTCTTTAATGGGAATATCCGAAACAGCCAGAGCTGCAGAAGCGGCTAAGCAAGCAAGTGAATCGGGCATAATTTCCGGATCTGAAGATATCAGCGTAACCAATACCTGTACATCACAGAGATAATCTTCAGGGAACAGTGGTCTGAGTGCACGGTCAATTAACCGGCTTACGAGGATTTCGTAGTCATTCAGACGACCTTCTCTCTTAAAAAATGATCCCGGAATTCTTCCGGCAGCAGCAAACTTCTCGTGATAATCCACGCTTAAGGGGAAAAAATCCTGCCCCTCTTTAGGTTCTTTATTAGCAACTACAGTAGCCAGGATAATACAGTTTCCCTGTTTAACTACTACAGCACCATCTGCCTGACGGGCCAGTTTACCCGTTTCAAGAGTGACCATACGGCCATCTCCGATATCGAAGGTTTTACTGATTGGCTGTAAAAGCATATAAATATTTTGAATTTATTGAGCCGATCAAAACTTGCAAAACAATTGCCATATTGATGCAGGCTCGGGTTTGGTTAATCCGGTTCAGGAGTAAAGCGAAGAAATCGTAGAATTAATCGTACATCTTAAAAAAACGATTCCCAACCGGAATTTTCACAGTTGGGAACAGTTCTTTTTTTCAATGTTTTTTATTTTCTGAGACCCAGTTTTTCGATTAATGCACGATATCCTTCCAGATTGTGCTTGCTCAGGTAATTCAACAAACTTTTACGCTGACCAACCATACGCATCAATCCTCTGTGAGTAGAGTAATCCTTCTTGTTTGCCTTCAAATGGTTGGAAATGTGGGCAATACGCTCTGTAAGTACAGCTACCTGACCTTCAATAGAACCTGTGTTGGTTGCTTTTCCACCAAATTCATTAAAGATTTCAGACCTTCTTTCGTTAGTTAAATGTGACATTGTGTCAAAAAAAATTTTAAATCTTCTATTTTATTCGCCTGCAAAAGTACTGTATGCCCCTGAAATTAAAAAATATTTTATCGTCCGATTGCGGTGTGGGCCAATTTCTGTCAATACTTGTACATTTGACCCCTCAGGTAATACCCCGTGAGAGCCAACCTGTTACACCATGGTTCGCAAAATATTACCTGAATGGTCGTCCGGTGTATTTTGCTGACCGGCACCTTAAAAAGCAGTACAGTAGCAAACTAATTCCAAGGTTAACCCATGAGTATTTCATCCTCCGGTATATATAATAATATAGGCGAAAACACCCGAAAATCCCTGAATTTCGCTATCGTCGGTTGCGGTCAGATCGGAGCCCGGCATGCCCTTCATATCCAGAATTCCGGGACCCTGGTAGCAGTCTGCGATATCCTCAGTGAAAGGTCGGGCGAACTGGGTGAAAAATACGGAGCCCTGAGTTACACAAATCTGGAAGAAATGATAGCGGCACATCCGGAAATTGACGTATTGGCCGTATGTACACCGAACGGATTACATGCTCAACACAGCATCCTGGCGCTGAAAGCCGGCCTTCACGTTATTTGTGAGAAACCGATGGCTTTGTCGGTCCGGGACTGTGAACAGATGATCAGGGCCGCTGAAGATGCCGGTAAAAACCTCTTCATCGTTAAACAAAACCGTTTTAATCCACCCGTTGCGGCGGTAAAAAAACTGGCGGATCAGGGGAAACTGGGCAAAATATTCAGCCTGCAGGCTAACTGCTTCTGGAATCGCGGCCCTTCATATTATGAAAATTCATGGAGAGGTAGTAAGG
>DATCKB010000043.1:0-2592 GCA_036562505.1 Parasegetibacter sp.
AGGTTTGGGAGCAAACATTGCACCGAAGATAGATACCGTGAGGTCAAAAGATTCGTCGTTCAAATCTGTAAGCGCAGTGGCATCACCTTCCTGAAAACTGATGTTGGTTAAACCTTCCTGAGCAACTCTTTTATTACCTGCTGCAACGAGATTGCTAGCGGTATCAACACCCAGTACTTCTGCACCGAGTTTGGCAGCGGGTATTGCGGTGGTACCATCGCCGCAGCCGAGATCGAGAATTTTCATGCCTGGCTGGTATTCCGCCAAAAGTTTCCCTAAAACCGAAGTTTTAAGGATTTCCGACCGATTCACAATTGATTTGTCATTTTTCTCTGATTGCCTTAATTTTGCCCTCCCTTTGATACCTCACTGAGGTACAGGACCCATAGCTCAGCTGGTTAGAGCATCTGACTCATAATCAGAGGGTCCCTGGTTCGAGCCCAGGTGGGTCCACAAGGAGACAATGTAATATCGTTGTCTCCTTTTTTAGGTGCGCCATGCATGGCGCACCCAAAAAAAGGGTGCACCATATCTGATGCACCCCTTAGGTTATGCTTGCATACTCTGCGGTTATGTCAGGGCTACGGCTAAATTCCTGGTAATGATTTCATTTTCTCCAGCGTTTCCGGCCGCCCGGGACGGGTAGCATTTGCTTCAATAATTCGCCCCTCGGGGTCAAGCAGAATAAAACGGGGTATACTCACAATCAACAATTCATTTGAAAATTCTCTTCCGCGGGCGTGTAACTGAACTCCGGTAAACTTATCTTCTATCAGCATCTTCTTCCATGCTTCAGCATCCTTATCTACTGAAATGCTTATAAAAGTGATATTCTTTCCCGTCAACTCCTCCTCCAGCTTTTTCAGATTGGGAATTTCGGCTATACAAGGCACGCACCATGTGGCCCAAACATCTATGTACACATATTTCCCCCTGAAGGCGGAAATAGGAACAGCCTTCCCGTCAATATCATAAAAAGTGAAATCGGTCATTACCTTACCGGGAGTAACATTCTGCCATTTCTTTATTGTTTCATCATACAATTTGATCTGGCTGGCATTATCAACATGCTTTCTAAATATAGCCGTGATCGGCTCTGCCTTTTCAATTCCATGTCTTTTCAGATAGTCATACGCATAAAAATTTACCAGATGCTTTTTCACCTGCTCGTCTTTGACATGGTTCACCACATACTTTAAAGTCGACTCCGCATAATTAAAAGCATCATACACTCGTATATCCTTGGTACCCAACATCTGATACAAATACTGGATAAAATCGGTATACTCATTCAAAAGCAACATACCGGCATCTTCAAACAGCACTTCTTTCACAAATGAAAAATAGTTGTCTGACGGATGATAGGTTCTTTCTGTACGTTTTCTCAAATTGGGATAGGTGACGAGTGAAGTATAAACTTTTGAAGCTATCCGCTTCTTTTCCATTTCTGTAAACTCCTTTTCGAAACCCATTTTCTCCAATCTTTCCACTGCATTCTTCACCTTATTCCGCATGAAATCGAGATATTCTGCTTCATCCAGATTAAAGCCGCCACCTGCCTGAACCGAATTGGGATCAGACAAATACTTATTGATAGCGGCATGCTTACCCGAAAATTCCAGTCTGCCTATTGCTGCACCGGTAATTGAAACATCTAACTGATCGCCGGGAAATAAAAACAACAACTCAGGACGGGTGCTTCTGTGCAGCTTTACATACTGAGGAAATTTTATATCTAAAAGAACCCTGGCATTTCCTGACTCATCCGGTTTAACTATCATCGATTCCTTCCCTACCTCCATCCGGATATTGTCTTTCGAACCGTTGAACTTAATATTGATAACAATACCAGTATCATTGGCAAAGGATGTAATCGAAATAATCAAAGCCGCCAAAAAACTAAACACCTTCATAATTCAGATTTTTATTTTTAAAACTTATAATCCATACTCACAATTCTTCCCGACACATTCCGGTAAACGGAATCGATTCTGGTGACTTCGCCACTTCTGTTCAGACGTAAGACATGCAGACTACCATTCTTCCCTGTTTTACCGATTTCAGAAGAACCGAGGTACAACGTATTACTGTAAGTTGTTTGTCCGGCATAATACCGCATATATAATTTGTCAATCTGACTGTTGGCAACAACTGTGTCGAGATTATAAATCGGCTGCGTCTGATCGAACTCGATATCATAACGGTAAAGGATATTGTCTTTTGCATAATATACGTAAGGATCGCTGATCGAGTAGGCATAATCGGTAGCCGTTTCAATTCCCGGCGCATTTAAAACAGGAAGTTTATAATACGCTGAGAACGGGGTATTGAACGCCAGTGAAGAAATGGAGAAACTCAGGCGATAAAGCTCGTTGGTATTGGGATCCTGGAAGATTCCATATCCGTAGTTTTTCCATCCTGGTGCCATAGTAATCAATTTCAGCCCTACGTCGTTAGGATCAAATATCATTGTAGAAGGATCCTGGGTTCCAATGTAAACAGGAATGAATGCTTTACTGAGATACTGCAGACTTGTTACACCCACCATCATAAAACGGTAGTTGGTATTATCATAGAACAGCAGCGTAGTAC
>DATCKB010000046.1:0-1525 GCA_036562505.1 Parasegetibacter sp.
CGCGTAAGCGCACCAATTCTACCTCGATCCGGAGTTGATCTCCGGCAAGGGCGGGTGTGCGGAAACGGACATGTTCAATATTGGAGAAGTAAGCGAGCTGTCCTTTATTCTCTTCGGAGTTGAGAATTAAAAAGGCAGCCGTCTGCGCCATGGCTTCCACCTGAAGAACACCCTGCATTGGATAGAGTCCACCGTAATACTCCTGCGAAAAAACTTCATTGACGGTAATATTTTTAATCGCGACCACTCTTTTCCCCGGCTCAATCTCGATCACACGGTCAATGAGCAAAAATGGAAAACGATGTGGTAAAACTTTTTTGATTTCTGTCGTATCCAGCAAATCATTCTCCCCCTTTGCTAATCTTTCCCCAACTAGACCTCTCGTTCAATTATATTGGTACTAGTTCTTGATACCTGGTCCTAATTCCTCTATTTTCTCCGAAATTTTTATCCCATCTTTGCATCCGCAGTCGTTTCTCCGCAAGCTTTTTTAATAACGCCTTGGATGACACGGCTTTTGGAGAAAATTGCTCTGCCTTCTCGCCCCCATGCTTTTCACTTTTCCCGACTCTTATTTTTTATGCTCCTTTGTTGCGAGAACAAAAGTACGAGTAAATTTTGGTGTTTTTTTTCGAAAGTACGTTAAATTTATCGAACTAGTATAAAGTATGTTCTGTAAAGACCGATATTATGTTGTAAGATGTCGATTATTATCTATATTTCCCCTGTTATTATTAGCCCAGTTCAGGAGGGCTTTAACCTTTTTAAAAAACAAGGAGGTAGCCGGCAATGATCTTTAACAAATTAAATCTCCGGTCAAAATTTATCCTTATTTTCCTGTTGATCGGCCTTATTCCGGTCACAATCTTAGCGGCAATTGCGTTTGTCGCCGCCAACAATGTACTCCATGCAGAAATTGAGACCAAATTCAACATCTTTACTGCCGAAAAAGAAAATCTCCTGGAGACCTGGTTTGAAAATCAGCAAAAAACCATCAGCATTGTAGCTTCAGTTCAAGATATATATGAAAACCTAAATCTGTACTATATTTTCCGTGGCACTGGCGAATGGCTATACCAGAATGAAACCGTTGTCCTCACCCTACTTGAACGGATCAAGAACGAAAAGAACTTTCGCGATCTGTTTATCACCAATCTAGACGGTGTAATCATCAGTACCACCAATGAAGCCCTCCTAGATCAGAACGTCGCCCACCGCGACTACATTCAACGGAGTTTAAGTGGACAGGTGACGACTTCCGAAATCTACTATTCGGATTTGGTCGAGAGCAATATCATCGTGATCAGCGCACCAATTTACAGAGACTACACGAACCGGGATATTATCGGGGTAATCTGCGGTTTTTACGATAGTAACCAGATTACCGAGATGACCCTGGACGGGTTGGACAACATCGGAAAAAGCGCGGATAGTTTTCTGATTAATGGCAACGGCCTCATTTTAACGTTGCCCAAAGATGCGCGCGGGATGGAAGTCCTGAATACCCGGATTGATAACGTGGCAA
>DATCKB010000050.1:0-2776 GCA_036562505.1 Parasegetibacter sp.
CCTTACCGTTAGTTGGGTTAATATCGTTGTCGAAATACTGCTGTTTTTTTCTGCTGAATTCCTGATGCTGAGTAAGATCGAAATCGGTTCTTGAGTGAATGCCTTCAAGTTCCTTGAAACCCATAGGAAATGCAAACTCGATATCACATGCCGCTTTCGCGTAATGCGCCAGTTTAATATGATCGTGATAACGATATTTTTCGGCGGGGATACCCAAACTCAGATGCCATTTTAATCTTTCTTCTTTCCAGTAGGTATACCATTCATCTTCTGTACCGGGACGAACAAAGAACTGCATTTCCATCTGTTCAAATTCCCTCATTCTGAAAATAAACTGGCGGGCAACAATTTCATTTCTGAATGCCTTTCCAATCTGAGCGATTCCGAAAGGAATTTTCATTCTTCCGGTTTTCTGAACATTCAGATAATTAACAAAGATTCCCTGAGCAGTTTCGGGGCGCAGATAAACCTTGTTATCCTCGTCATCAGTTGAAGTGGAACCAAATTCAGTAGAAAACATCAGGTTAAACTGACGGATGTCTGTCCAGTTAGCCGTTCCGCTTATGGCACATTTAATATTATTTTGAATTATGAGGTTTTTGAGCGCCTCGAAATCATCATTCGCCAGCAATTTTTCCATCTCATCAATGAGTTGCTTCGCCTCCGCAGCGCGGCCCTGAGCTTCCAGTTGCTCGGCATGTGCCTCAATCAGGTGGTCTACTCTGTATCTTTTCTTGCTGTCTTTATTATCGATCATGGGATCGTTAAAATTGTCCACATGACCGCTGGCCTTCCAGGTGGTCGGATGCATAAAGATGGCTGCATCGATACCCACAATGTTTTCATGCATCTGGGTCATACTCTTCCACCAATAGTCCCTGATATTCTTTTTTAACTCGCTTCCCCACTGGCCGTAATCGTAAACAGCCTGTAATCCATCATAAATTTCACTAGAGGGAAATATAAAACCGTATTCTTTACAGTGTGATATTATTGCCTGAAGATTATTGTCGTTAGCCATAGCGGCAAATATAAAATAATTTGCTGTGGTTGAATGAAGATGAACTAAGGTTGTTTCGACATCGCTTCTTCCGACTCCAGCTCTACCTGTTTCACCCATACGGCATATTCGTTGGGATAGATTCGTCCGCCCTTATTCTGAGCATAAACCCGGGTAAAGGTGGCGCCGAAATAAAGAATTATTGAAGAATAGTAAACCCATAACAGAATTATTATAACTGATCCGGCGGCGCCGTAAACAGAACTTACACTACTCTGTCCCAGGTAATAACTTATCAGAAATTTTCCGATCATAAACAAGAGGGCTGTGGTAAAGGCCCCGGCCCGAACATGCTTCCAACGGATGCGTGCATCAGGCAATACCTTAAAGATGATACCGAACAGAAGGGAGGTAATCAGAAAGGTCAGCAAAGTATTGGCGATATACACCATCACCACTGTTGCTTCGGGAAAAATCTCTGTGAGTTTACCGATCAGGGCATCCATTAATCCATTGACCAATAGCGAAACCAGCATAAGGAAACTCAGACTGATAATCATGGAAAATGAAAGGAGGCGGTTCAGCAACATCTTCAGCCATCCTTTTTTGGGCTTTGCCTTCAAACGCCAGATATAGTTGATGGAATCCTGAATTTCGCCGAATACTGTTGTTGCCCCGATGACCAGTGTCACCGCACCGATTATAGTTGCGATATAACCTTCCGAAGATAATGCGGCATTTCTGATTATTACCTGAATCTGCATGGCTGCCTCGCTCCCGACAAAGTCGGCAATCTGCGAATAGATGGTACCTTCGATTGCATGTTTCCCCAGAAATAAATCGCTCACCCAGATTACTATAATAATGAGACCGGGTAGAGAAAATATGGTATAATAAGCCAGTGCTGCACTTAAACGCATGGCCTTATCTTCCAGAAACTCACTTACAGTTTGCTTCAGAATTTCCCAGATGGAGCGAATTTGCTTTACCATATAAAAGTTTTAGCCCGGACCAGCTGTAGTCCGTCTGTTTATTCCTGAACACCAATAAGGTGTCAGCACTCCGGGTTCAGTTTTAAACCTCATTGCGGCGCATCATTCATCTGTCATAGTTCACCCCTCAACTTCTCATTACCTGCATGCCGGTCGGCATCCCTTTTAGTTTTCTTTTCCATATTCTTTTGCAATGCCGATGCCAGATCTACGCCGGTTTGATTGGCCAGGCATATCAGTACCCAAAGTACATCGGCCATTTCGTCGGCCAGCTCTTTCCCTTCATCTGATTTTTTAAACGATTGCTCCCCGTATTTTCTCACCATCAGGCGAGCTAGTTCTCCCACTTCTTCCATCAGAATTCCCAGATTGGTAAGCTCATTAAAATACCGGACCCCCACCGTTTTTATCCAGGAATCGACTATTTCCTGCGATTGTTTCAATGTTATATCATTCATTGGCTGCATGATTTTTGTACCTTTAGGAAAGAAAGTGAAATTAGCTATTTTTAGACTGCGCGGGAATTTTCTTCCTGAACAGACCCGATTTACCTGAACGCTTAAATTGACGATGATGAATCCTGATATTAGTGCGGAAATAAGATTTCAGACAGCAAGAAGCGGCGGAAAAGGCGGCCAGAATGTAAACAAAGTCGAAACAATGGTGGAAGGCTATTGGGATATAAATAAATCTGCCTTGTTTACGACGGAAGAAAAGGTGCGGCTCAGGGAGAAACTGGCGAACAGAATTAATGCTGAAGGTATACTCATGGTGAAGTCGCAGG
>DATCKB010000057.1:0-2442 GCA_036562505.1 Parasegetibacter sp.
GTACTACACAGGAGAGATAAACATAAAATAATACATTTCAGAAATAAATTTTAGCAGAAATATCTAAAACAGAAATAAAGAAATATTGACAATAAAAAAGCTTTACAAAAAGCTATTCAAATAAAAAACCAGTGATGGTTGCAGCATCACTGGCCATAATGTTTGAATGGTAAATCGTCTGTGCGACAATTATTCAACCAAACAACTCAAAAGTATGTCAAAAACTGCTATTTGTGGCGATTTTGTTATCGGGATTAATCGCCCTGTCACCAAAACGCTGTTGGCCCAGATTTCTTCTGACCGGAGAGATCAAAGTGCCGGCAGGAAAAAATTACTACTTGCGATGAAACTGACTGCATTTTTTCTGGTACTCAGTTTGTTGAAAGTCTCGGCAGAGGGACTTTCTCAGAGTGTTTCCTTCAGCGGACGCAACGTTACGCTGAAAGAGGCGTTTAAGTCGGTCGAAAAGCAAACAGGCTTTGTTTTCCTTTATCCGTCCTCATTGCTGAAACATGCTAATCCTGTTTCTGTAAATGCGGTGGATGTTCCATTAGAAGACTTTCTTTCAGCCATCTTTAAATCGCAGCCGCTTGAGTATGTAATTCGCGGTAAAAGCATTTTTATAACTAAGGCTCCTGATCAGGGTAATATTTCTGACGAATTGCAGGTTGCATTTTTCCCTATCCGCGGCCGGGTTCTTGATGAAGATGGCTCACCTCTTGCAGGGGCATCGGTATCGGTCAGAGGAAGAAATACTACCACTATTACTGATGGAAACGGATACTTTAGTCTTAATGTAGAAGTAGGTCAGACTCTGGTAATTACCTATGTAGGGCATGCTTCTGTAGCAGTAAGAGTAAACAGTGCTAATTCAGCGGTTATTGCTTCTGTTGACGGAGCTATGGACGCTGCTTCAACCAATCTGGTAGGTCAGGCGGTAGCCGCCGGTAACGACGGATTTCAGATCAGACTTCCAAAAGGGTCTTCTCAACTGGAAACAGTAGAAGTAACGGTAAATACCGGTTATCAGACGATTTCCCGTGACCGGGCTGCAGGGTCGTTTGCTAAACCCGATTTGAATGTAATGCTGAACAGAACCAGCACTACGAATATTATTACAAGATTGGAAGGGTTAGTTCCCGGTTTAACACATAGAGGTCCCGGCGGATTACTGGTGAGAGGGCAAAGCTCGATTAATGCTGAGACCGAACCCCTGATTGTTGTGGATGGGATTGAATACGAAGGCAATATAGAATTGCTGAACATGCAGGATGTTGAAGACATCACTGTTCTTAAAGATGCTACATCTGCTTCTATTTGGGGTGCAAAAGCAGCTAACGGAGTAATAGTAATTACAACCAAAAAAGGAAAAGCAGGTGGTAAATTAAAAGTTGACTATGACGGCTACTATGCGTTCCGTGGACGCCCTGATCTCGATTATGTTCCGCGAATGAATTCTCAACAATTTATTGGTGTGGCCAAAGAATTATTTCCTCAGTTCTACGAATATAACCAGGCATTCACTCCGGTTAGCCAACTATTTGGTAACCTTCCTCATCTGCAGATATTGTACGATGGAAAAAGAGGATTGCTGACTCAACAACAGGTGGACGCAAAACTCGATAGTCTCGCTGCATTATCCAATACAAATCAAATTAACGATCTGTTTGTGCGGGATGCTGCTACGCTGAATCAGACTATTTCCGTTTCCGGTGGCGGTAAAATACATCGTTTCTATGCCTCACTGAATCACGTTGGAACTAAAGACAATACTCCGGGAAATAAATCTGATCAATATAAAGTCAATCTTAATAACGAGTTCTTTTTCGGAAAGAGACTTACTATCGGGCTCAATGCGGATTTAACCAATACGGTTACCAGAAATGGCAATACGTATAATCCTTCCCGTAACATAGTTCCGTATCAGATGTTTACTGATGCCAACGGAAATCCGTTAACAATCAATTATCTGGGAAGTTCACCTATCAACACTACCTTCACTGATTCTCTTCGTGCTATTTATGCTTCTTTAAGCCGTCTTGATCTTAGCTACAATCCAATTCTTGAACAGGATCGGGGATATACATCAAGTCAGGGACTTTACGCTCGTCTGGTTGGAAGTGTTAAATTAAATATACTCGACGGTCTGGACTTCCAGGGTACCTACGGATACAATATATCTAGTACCGACACCCGAAATGTATGGCACCAGGATAACTATAATATGCGGATGCTGGTAGTACGTTTTACGCAGGCTGCAAACCCTTCAGTTACACCGGTTTATAATATTCCGGAAATAGGAGGTCGTATGATTGCAAGTACCAGTTTAACCAAAGCGTGGACCGTGAGGAATCAGTTTTCCTACAATCGCGCATGGGACCGTCATCAATTTACATTAATCGGGGGCCAGCAGGCTACCAGCTCTACCCCCTTATCACTTAG
>DATCKB010000064.1:0-2569 GCA_036562505.1 Parasegetibacter sp.
GTATTGTTCATCTACCTCGATTACGTCGGTTGCAGGGATCGTTCCGGCCGGCGTTTCAAAGGTTTTTCCGTTCTTCTCAAACTGGTTTAAGAGGAAGAAGTTTGCTTTTCCTTTATTGTTTCTGTCGAGTAACTGAATAGCTTTCAAACCTTCTTCCAGGTTGTTTACCACGTAATAGTTCAGGTAAGGATCCAGTACATTCTCGACTGCCGTTCTGAATTCCTCTTTTACATAGATGATATCCTGAAGAATGGGTGATTTATGATCCCATTCGGGGTTTTTATGAAGGAATTTAATACTCTCCGGATAGCCTTCCATGGAGTCGATCAGGCTCTTCAGCAAAGCGTATTCGTTCTTTCTGGAATCCAGCTTCCGGTTTTCTTCTGCAAGTTCAGTACGCAGTTGCTCAAGCTCCTGCTGTGTCTGAAGGATCTGATCCTTGGTTCTTTCATGGTGATCCTGAAGTTCTTTCAGACTTTCCTTTTTTGCAGCAAGTTCTTTTTCTCTTTCTGCTTTTTCAGCTTCCACCTGAGCCAGCTGCGTATCCCTTGAATTTCTTTCTTCCTGTATCTGATTGATGGAACGCTGAAGGTTCTGAATAGAAGTATCTGCAACAGCTACTTTCTTTTCTGCGTCGAACTGATTGCGCTGAATCTGCTGATTATTTCTTCTTATTTCATCAATAGCCGATCTTTTCTCATCAAATGCACGGCGTTTCTCGTCAACGGAATCCTTGATCTCATCCAGATTAATCTGGAGGGTTTCCAGAACACCTTCTGCCTCTTCAATCTGAACAGTGGTGAACGCAATAGATTCATCCAGCCCCTTCAACTGGCCTTCGGCCTTTTGAAGAAAATCCTGCAGATTGGTTTCTTTTTCCTTTAGGTAATGTAGTTTCTGCGAAGCCAGGTTCTTCTCGTTTTCCTTGGTGCGGAGCGACTGAACAAGATCATTAAATTCCTGCTGCATGCTTTGCAGGGCTCTCTACTTTTCAATGAAAGTCAGCTTCTCCTGCTCCAGCGCGGCTTCTTCTGTAGCAATCTCCGTTTCCAGTTTAATACGGCGGTCGGCTTCCTCATCCTGCTTCTGATTCAGTTCCTTGTAAGTAATATTGAAACCTTCCAGAGCCGCTTTCGCCAACTCTATACTGATTTCTTTATAGTCTTTCTTGATTTCGTAATATTTCTCCGCTTTTTTTGCCTGATTTTCCAGTGTTTTCAACTGGTTATGAATTTCGAACAATAGGTCTTCGATCCGGTTCAGATCCTGTTCGGTCAGATCGAGTTTCTGCTTAGCTTCCTTTTTACGGGTTTTATAGATAGAAATTCCGGCAGCCTGTTCCAGCATTTTCCGGCGACTGTTGTCCTTATCTTTGATAATATCATCAACCATCCCCAGCTCAATAATTGCATAAGAGTCGTTCGACACACCGGTATCCATGAACAGGTTATGGATATCTTTCAGGCGGCAGGCAACATCATTCAGCCGGTACTCACTTTCCCCGCTTTTATAGAATTTACGTGTAATGGTAACAGTATTGAACTCGGTCGGCAGCAGGTTTTTTGTGTTCTCGAAAGTGAGTGAAACTTCCGCGAGTCCGCTTGCCGAACGGGTTTTTGAGCCATTGAATACCAGGCTTTCCAGGTTTTCTGACCTGAGATTACTGATTTTATGCTCACCGATTACCCAACGGATTGAATCCACAATATTACTCTTTCCGCAGCCATTGGGCCCTACAATTCCGGTGATATTCTGGTCAAAATTTACTACGGTTTTATCAGCAAAACTTTTAAAGCCCTTGATTTCTAAACTCTTTAAGCGCACGGGTAACTGTTTTTACAAGACGGCAAATATAATTTTTTGCAACTAAAGAAAAATTTGGTAAAAAGGAGAATTATCCTCCAATTATACACGATTTGTGCACAAATGCCTATTTTAGAAGGGAATTCATTAAAAAAGGGCATTATTTAATAAAATAAATCATATATAACTATGCAAACCATCATTGTACCCACCGATTTTTCAGCTACTTCGTTTAATGCAGCTCAATATGCCGTACAGATGGCGGCGTCGCAGAAGGAGGCTACTATAGTGCTTTTTCACGTATATGATAAACTGGTTGCGGGCAGTGATGGAACTCCCCTTCTGGTTGATCCGGAGGATCGTCGTCAGGCAAGAATTATGGCCTTGAACAACACGCGCGACAGGCTGGGGGCGCCGGCAAACATAAAAATAGAATGTATTGCAGAAGAAGGTGTACTGGTGGAACAGCTGAATCGACTTACAAACCGGCTGCTGGCTGATATTATAGTAATGGGAATGAATGGAAGCAGTCCTCTCGAACGTATAATGATAGGAAGTAATACTCTGAACACAGTGCATGCGGTGAACGCTCCCGTTCTGATTATTCCGCCTTCGGCGAAATGGAGCGGTGTAAAGAATATAGCTTTTGCTTCTGATTTTAAAGATGTGGAATCGTCCACCCCTATAGGTATGTTGAAGAAAATGCTGGATTTCTTTAAGCCGAACCTTTTTGTGGTGAATGTTGACAGTGAACATCATGTTGAAC
>DATCKB010000068.1:0-5644 GCA_036562505.1 Parasegetibacter sp.
GTACGTTGCTCATCAAGATCGGGGTAATTATCGTCTTTCAGTTTATAGTCGGCTATCTCTCCATCATCATCAACTACATACTCACTGATATCAATATTCTCGTATTCATCGGCACTGCCATCGGGTTCAGCATCTTCGTTACTGCTGTTTTCATATTCATTTTGTGCCAGATCTTCTGTAAAGCCTTCTTCGTGATTCTCATCTCCCAGTTCAAGCGCGGGATTTTCTTCCAGTTCTTCTTTGATTCTTTCTTCGAGGTTGGCAGTAGGTACCTGCAACAGCTTCATCAACTGAATCTGTTGCGGAGATAATTTCTGTAATAGCCTTTGCTGTATCGATTGACTTAATGCCATAATTACGTGGTTCCATTTTCCAAACTTCCCGACACACAAGGTGCCGGGTTTTCAAATCTTCACAGGAAATTCAGTCTTCACGGGGCATATAAGGAGGAAATATGCCTTTCATCTGATATTGCGTAGGCGGCGCCACCACAGCAAAAATCTTGCCGTAAATTTACTTACAAATATTTTAAGCTCTTGTTAATAAAAAGCAATGTTTGAGCCGCGGGGGATTTCTGAATTAAGAAAAGACTCTGACAGGCCCACCCAAACAGGATGTTGGGACCGAAAAAATGCTGAATTCTCTGATATTCAACGGATTGTATCGAGTTGTTTTTTCGCGGATCCAAAGTTGTCAGCGTATCAATAGCTGACAGCGTGTGGTTTATTTTTTAACGTGTGCTTATTATAGCTTCGGCCAGCTTCATTCCTTTCTCCCGGGTCTGTTCTTCGGACCAGCCCAGACTAATGGAAGTTGAAACACAACGGTTAAGAAGTTGATCGCTTGAGGTAAAATCTTTACGGGCATGATGCAGCACAGCATTTTTATGCTCAGGATGTAAAGCATTCAAAGTTTTACCTTGCTTCAGGTGATCCCATTTGCGTATGTAATGCCAGTTGTTATCAAACCAGTAAAAGTTACCGGCCAGAATGCCTTTTTCTTTCAGCTTTGCCACAACGGCTTTGGTTCTTTCTTCAGAAGGTAGGAACCAGCTCAGGAATGTGCAACTGTCGCCATTAGGGTCCGGAATTCTTCTGAAGCTTACTTCGGGAAGAGCCGACAAGCATTCTTTCAGAATGGCGTGGTTGCGCTTCTGTAAAGCCAGAAAATTATCAAGTTTTTTGATTTGTGCTAGACCGACCGCAGCGTGTAGTTCTGAAATCCGGTAATTATATCCGATAAACGGGTGGAGATCTGCCCCGCGGTCTGCACCTTTATGGTCGTGTCCATGATCAGAGTGACCGTCACATTTGATATAGACCTCCTGGCGGTTGGTTAAAACAACTCCGCCTTCACCGCAGGTCATTGTTTTTACAAAGTCGAATGAAAATGTACCGGCATCGCCGATAGTTCCGAGCATTTTTCCTTTATAGGAAGCACCGATACTTTGGCAGGCGTCTTCCAGGAGAATGAGATTATGTTCTTTACAGATTTGCTGCAGGGCGTCCAGATCGGCCATACTTCCGCACATGTGAACAGGCATTACACATTTTGTTTTGGGTGTGATGGCCTTGCGTACGGCTTGCGGGTCGAGGGTAAGTGTGTCGTCCACATCTACAAATACCGGAACGGCGCCAACGCTGAGTACTGCTTCAAAACTAGCAACAAAAGTGAACACAGGTAATATCACCTCATCGCCGTAGCCGATTTCCAGCGCTGCCATTGCAGTAGATAGCGCCGCAGTACCGCTGGAAACCAGCTGGGCATGAGCGCTTCCAAACTTTTCACATATAGCTCTTTCCAGTTCTTTCGCTTTCCAGATACCCTTTCTTTGGGCGTCAAATCCGTAACGCATGAGAATACCTGTTTGCAATACCTCATTGACTTCATTTCTTTCTTCCTGTCCGAAAAATTCAAAACCTGGCATAATGTTGAAAGTTTAGAAAACAAAGGTAGAGAAATTTTAGCCTTATAACAGTGTGGCTAAGCTCTTTACCACGGCACCTAATCTTACAGCGTCATGAACTCTCTGCTTTGAAGATCCGTGTGCGATCAGATTTTTTTCATGAGATACCACGCACATCTGACATCCGTTCATTGCGCTGATAACCAGGCTGACCAATTCAAATAATTCTTTTCCAAGTACCGGGTTCGCCATGATACTCATTCTGATTCCTGCCGGCGCATTTGAATAAAATTCTTCATTCATGAAGTGGCGGAATCGATAATAAACGTTATTCGCGTTCATCAGACTGGCGCAGCTAATGGCTTCTGCGATTTCTGCGTCTGTGGCACCTTCTTTTACAGCACTTTTCTGAAAAGCCTCCTGCAGGTTGGTTTTTCCTTCATTAAAGGCAGCTGCAGCAGCGATCAGATATGCTTCTTTTTTAGAAAGTGATTCAGTATTCAGTGCATTATTAATATTTATCTTAACGTCTTTCAGATAACGTGCATTGGTACGGGCCAGTAGCTGCAAAGTCTGACTTATCTGGTCTGTGGGTAACCCAAGATCCTGCAATAACAGTACGCTGTTATCTGCAGCCGATGTAGTTCCAAACATCATAAATTATGTTTTGCATGGGAAAAAAATGAGAAGCAGGAGAAATACCGTTAAAGCCTCCTGCCTTTCATGTTAGAAATTAATATTAGTTCAGTTCAGGCTCAGCGGGAGCTGAAAGCGTAGCTTCTCCTTTTTGCCAGTTACATGGACAAAGTTCGTCAGTTTGGAGAGCATCTAAAACGCGCAGAACTTCTTTTACGTTACGTCCGACGCTTAGATCGTATAAAGAAACCCAGCGGATGATACCCTGAGGATCAACTATAAATGTTGCGCGGTAAGCGATTTTTTCTTCAGCTTCCAGAATACCCAGTTCTTCAGCTAGAGATTTTGAAGTATCGGCAAGCATAGGGAATTGCAGGTCTCTTAAGTCTGCATGATCTCTTCTCCATGCTGCGTGAACAAATTCACTGTCAGTGGAAGCACCGATCAGAATAGCATCTCTGTCTACAAACTCCTGATAAGCTTTGTTGAATTCGGCAATTTCCGTAGGACAAACAAAGGTGAAGTCTTTAGGCCACCAGAACATTACCATCCATTTTCCTGAATTTCTGATTTCTTCAGAGGTAAGGGTGTAGAATTCTTTTCCTTTTTCAATAGAGACTACGGCTTTTTTTGAAAACTCCGGGAACTGTGATCCAAGCGATAAAGTAGTGTTTTTCATCTTTTGATTATTTTTTTCGTTTTTGGTATATCCTGTTTTAACGAGCGCAAAGTTCCGTTAAGACAATGATGAAAACAAATCAATCAATTCGTTTTTCAGTCTGACAACCTCAGGTGATTACAAAACCCGCAATAGGTGGGAGTTTCAGGCCGATATTTATTGTTTATAATGAGATAGAGAAAATCTATTAGTTCAATTTGTTAATAGATTTTACTGATTCGGTTCAACAGTCCAGATATTTTCTTCGTTTTTCCGGATCCTGATCTGAATCGGTTCGCTTTCAACACTGTTATATGATATTGTTGTTACAGCGTATATGAGTTCGTCAGAAAGAGGTGGAATTTCGTCTTCAAAAATTATCGTCCCGCTACCAAAAATCTTTTTTCTGATATGGGAGGGGTTATTGAAATCCAGGCTATCTCCCTCATTGAAGCGATACAACACGAATCCGCGAACGGGCTGATTCTGCGGAAGCCGTTTAACCATGATGTTGAGTTTACCCTGATTCACAGCTACACTTTCAACAGAAGGCTCGGCAGGTTGGTCGGTATTCATCCATGGCATCACGGGAACTATAGCGGGGTGTTTATAATACGTATATCTGAGACTGTCATTCCATCCAAAAGGATTGCTGAGAAAGGACTTGCTGCTGAAATACATACTGCCGTTCACTGTGGCATAACTTCTCAGCAGGTTAATCTGGTCGGGAATTTGCGAAGGGTTTCGCCAACCCGGACTGTTTTTTTCTGTTCCCCGGTAGTATCCATGTCCGATATAGAGATGTTTCCCGTAACTATTTTGTGCCCACCAGTCGATCAGTATTTCGTAAGCCGCCACCCGGTGGCCGATTTCCCAGTAAAGTTGCGGTGCCACATAATCTATCCATCCGTTTTTCAGCCATAATAATATATCGGCATACAGGTCGTCATAATTAGCAAGTGCACCAACAGTTGCTGATCCGGCCGGATCTTTATCCTTGTTTCGCCAAACTCCGAATGGGCTAATTCCGAATTTTACCCAGGGTTTTTCCTGTTTAATTACATCGTGTAGCATCCGGATTATGCTGTCAACATTACTTCTTCGCCATTCATCCCTGTTCATTCCGTTGCCATATTTTTTAAAACTGGAGTAGTCGGGGAATTCTTTTCCGGGGATCTTGTAAGGGTAGAAGTAATCATCAAAATGAACAGCATCAATATCATATCTTCTCACCACATCGCGAATGACTTCTGCAACATGTTTACGCACTTCAGGGTGGGCAGGATCGAAATACTTTCTGTCGCCATACACTACAAACCATTCAGGTTTTTTTCGGGTAATATGATCGGGAGCGATTGAGGAGCTGCGGATATTCAGGACTGCTCTGTAAGGGTTAAACCAGGCATGAAATTCCATTCCCCTTTTATGCGTTTCTTCTATCATAAACTGTAAAGGGTCATAGTAAGGACTTGGAGCTTTACCCTGTTTTCCAGTGAGCCATTCACTCCATGGTTCAAAAGGTGAGGGGTAGAACGCGTCAGTGGCTGGCCGTACCTGAACTACTACAGCGTTCATTCCATTCCGGCAATGTAAATCAAGTAAATCTATGAATTCCTTTTTCTGCCTTTCGGGGTCATAATTTCCTTTCGATGGCCAGTCTATATTGTCAACGGTAGCAATCCATGCTGCGCGCATCTCATATTTCTGAAGAGACTGTCCGTTTAGGTATCCTACAAATAGAAAAAAAACAATAACAAAGAGTACAGGAAAGATTTTTTGCATGATATCTGAATTCACTCAATTCTGTTGGGGTACACGAATTCCGTCAAGTAAAGCATTCAATTGTTTTGCCTCTTCGGTAGATAAGGCTGCCACGAGGTTATCCATTTCATCGTTCAGGAGATCCATTTTTTCAAGCAATCTCCTTCCCTTAGTAGTTATCATGATATCCACCAGTCGTTTATCTTCCTTGCACGATGATTTTTTAACGAGACCTTTAGTAATTAATCTATCAACAATTCTACTGGTATCACTCATTTTGTCGAGCATTCGCTGCCGGATCTGGAGAGTGGAAAGCGGTGTTTCAGACCCTCTTAAAATTCTGAGAATATTATATTGTTGTAAGGTCAGGTCTTCGTTTTCGAACATCGACTTCATTCTTTCCATCAGCCAGTTATGGGTATAGATCAGGTTGATGATTACCTTCTGGTATTCATTTCTGAATTTTTTCTGATTTATATCATTTTCCAGACTCATAAAATGGATAGAATTTGAAATACCCGCTGATAGGTGATCAATATAATAACAGATGAAACTTTGCTTTGTTTGGTTTGTGATCAAATGTAGTCAGACAAACGCAAATTAAATGCAAAATTGTCTTCATACAAGGTCATAAATCTTCCCAAACTCTGGTTCCTTCACTGCAATTGGCGCAAATATCAATA
>DATCKB010000078.1:0-3495 GCA_036562505.1 Parasegetibacter sp.
GCTTAATACATCCCACATGGTGCAGGTAGCCGCAAGCATAGCGCAGCCCGCATCAACTGCATTTCCTCCTTTTGCGAAAATCATGGCTCCCGCTGTTGCCGCCAAGGGCTTCCCTGTAATTGCCATCCAGTTTTTACCGTGAATAGGAGGCTTCTGGGTCTGCTGGGAATAAACCGATAATGTCACTGCGAGTGCGGCAGTGATGAAAACAAATTTTTTCATTAACGGAAGTTAAGAAAATTGATCGGGGGAGAGGCAAAAAACAAAATTCCTACAAATCTATCACTGCATAAGCGATATCATTTAAATAAGGGCCGCCGGGATGTTTTGCGGTGTAATCGAGATTTATCCAGTATTCACCCTGAGACTCTCTGAAGTGGAGCCCTTCTGAAACTTCATTGGCAAACAAAAAAAGAATAGCCTGCTGCATTTTATCAAACTCCTGCTTATTGCCGCAATACAATTCAGGATATACATGTCCGTCAGTAATAATCATCCGCGTTCTTGCACCTATCGATTTCAATGCAGAAACCATTAAAATCGTGTGATCATCACAGTCACCTCCCAGTCCGTTCATAATAGTTTCATCGGGCGACGCAAAATATTCATCCCGCTGAGCATCGGGAACATATTTGAACCTGTTATTAATATATTTAAAGAGAGACAACCAGCGAACGGTTTGGCCGTATTTATTGTGATATTCATCAAAATAATCCAGCGAATGCAATACGGCAAAATTCCTTAACACCGGATCTTTATGATTGACTTTCGATTTAAGTTCGCGGGAGAGTTGTTCCATGGATGATTCGAACAAACCCGGACGGATAAAGAGTTCCCGTTCTTTTATGTCGCGATGCTTCCAGTTGTTTAAAACCACGCTCTTGTAATCTTTTACCACATTTCCGAAGGAATACCCGTCGTTAAATTCGTTAATCAGCAGAATAGTACAAAGCACAAGAAATCCGGGTATTATCAGGGGTTTGAATATCCAGGCCAAAGCACGTGTGATAAGCGCAGCAAGCAGAATGGAAACGGTAAGATCCGCATTCCAGGAACCCAGCATTAAAGGGGGTAAATAACGGTTGATCAGGGGTGCAAGGGGAATTATGGTTAGAACTGCAATTATATTTATCAATAAATCCCGCGCACGGTCATACTTCATTTGTTTTTCAGCCAATGTCTGCATATCGGGGGAATTACTTAAGCATTCCGGGATGATCCGGGGTTATAACTTCTTTAAAAAATAACACTAAAATCTGACCGAAGTTTGTTACCGGAATGTTAAGTATCGGGAAGGAGCGGGTATAAAAAAAGTCCCGGTATAGACATACCAGGACTTCATGTTTAAAGGTTTGATTAGTACCTATTTTAAAGAACCGGTACAGACCGGAACTTCGGAATATTATGAAGATTAATTATTTAGTTCTGCAGTTGATTGCTCTGACAAATTTACTGAAATTTTTCCCGTACTGGTAGTCGCTCCGTCGATTTTTTGCATTTCATTAATTGGCGCATTTTCTTCGGCGGAGTTGGCTTCTACCGGCTTTTTTACCTGTTCAACCGAAATTGCGCGATACTCTTCTACCGGTAATTTAACAGATGCGGTTGATCCGTCGGTTTCAGCAAGAGTAGGAGCAATCACAAGAGAAACAATCGACATCAGTTTAATCAGGATGTTCATAGATGGTCCGGAAGTATCTTTGAACGGATCACCTACGGTATCACCTGTAACAGAAGCTTTGTGAGGTTCTGATTTTTTATAGAAAGTTTCACCATTAATTTCCACACCTTTTTCAAAGCTCTTCTTCGCGTTATCCCATGCACCACCGGCATTGTTCTGGAACATTCCCATCAATACGCCGCTTACAGTAGCTCCGGCCAGGAATCCGCCAAGTGCTTCAGCACCTAACCCTGGCAAGAATCCGATTACTAACGGAGAGATAATAGCGATAGCACCGGGCAGCATCATTTTTTTCAGAGAAGCTGTAGTAGAGATAGCTACGCATTTATCGTATTCAGGTTTGCCGGTTCCTTCCATAATTCCCGGAATAGATTTGAACTGACGGCGAACTTCTTCAACCATGGCCATTGCTGCTTGTCCGACTGCCCTGATAGCCAGAGAAGAGAATATGAATGGTATCATTGCACCCACGAAGAGGCAGGCCAGAACATTTGCCTTATAAATATCAATACCGGTAATTCCTGCAACACCAACGAATGCAGCAAAGAGAGCAAGCGCTGTCAACGCTGCAGAAGCGATTGCAAAACCTTTACCGGTAGCAGCGGTAGTATTACCTACAGCGTCAAGGATATCAGTTTTTTCACGAACATCTGAAGGAAGTTCACTCATTTCAGCAATACCTCCTGCGTTATCTGCAATTGGTCCGAATGCATCGATAGCCAGTTGCATAGCAGTAGTTGCCATCATACCTGCTGCTGCAATAGCCACACCATATAATCCGGCACATTCATAAGAACCCCAGATACCTCCTGCGAGTACCAGAATTGGCAGGAAAGTAGATTCCATACCAACGGCCAGACCACCGATAACGTTTGTAGCATGACCGGTAGAAGACTGTCTGATAATACTCATCACAGGGCGTTTACCCATTGCTGTATAATATTCGGTGATGATACTCATTAATGCACCTACGAGGAGACCCACAGCAATAGCGCCGAGAACGCCCCATTTGGTGAATGGAACACCACGAAGGATCATATCTTCAGGTAAGAGCCAGTAAACCAGTCCGCATGCTGCAATGGCAGTGAGGATGATGGATCCCCAGTTACCCATGTTCAATGCTTTCTGAACATTGGCTGTATTTAAACCAGCAGAATCGCTGATGCGTACAAACAAGGTAGCGATGATAGAGAATATAATACCTACGCCGGCAATCAGCATCGGAAGAACAACAGGAGAGTAGCCTCCGAGAACATCGGTTCCCAGAACCTGTGTTTGTTGTCCGAGTACGATAGTAGCCAGAACGGTTGCTACATAAGATCCGAACAGATCGGCACCCATACCGGCAACATCACCTACGTTATCACCAACGTTATCTGCGATGGTTGCAGGGTTACGCGGATCATCTTCCGGAATTCCGGCTTCCACTTTACCTACCAGATCAGCACCTACGTCGGCTGCTTTTGTGTAGATACCACCACCCACACGTGCAAATAGTGCGATAGATTCTGCACCGAGAGAGAAACCGGTAAGTACTTCGATGGTTTTCACCATTTCAACATCGTTAACTGAAGCTTCTGGTGCGAAAATATATTTAAGAATGATATAAAGTCCGCCTAATCCCAGAACAGCCAGACCCGCAACACCAACGCCCATAACGGCACCACCAGAGAAGGAAACGCCGAGGGCTTTACTCAGACTGGATCTTGCAGCCTGTGCGGTACGAACGTTAGCTTTTGTAGCTGCTTTCATACCAATCAAACCTGCGATAGCGCTGAGAACAGCACCAATAACAAATGCGATAGCTATGGACC
>DATCKB010000082.1:0-2474 GCA_036562505.1 Parasegetibacter sp.
GCCTTTGGGTGTTTCCATCGGGCCTTTGAACAATAAACCCAGACTTTCAATGGTAGCCTGAGCTTCAGGAGTCATACCATTTGAAAAACCTTTATCAAATACCCATTTTCCCATATCCACATATTCATATTCCAGGGGCACTTTGTTAGCTTTAAAGATTGTAAGTACGGCATCCATTATTTCCGGACCAATACCATCTCCTTTTGCAACCGCGATTTTCATGTTATCAAATTTTTTTATTTAAACGCAAATTCCCGACAAAGTTAGCACGAATTAAACAGAGCTTGTTAATAATTGAAGAAATTCCGCCCACAGCGGATATTTTTATTATTTTTAAGGAAATATCCCGACGATGGTATCAAAAATATCAGAAGGTGTGGAAGTGAGCGTAGAAGCATTCTATCAGCCCGACTACTCAAATCCGGTATCGGGAGAATTTATGTTTGCTTATCGCATTTCTATTTCCAATCATAATAACTTCCCTGTTAAACTGCACCGTCGGCACTGGTATATTGTTGACAGTAACGGCGCCCGCCGCGAAGTAGAAGGTGAGGGGGTGGTAGGAGTTCAGCCTACCCTGAACCCGGCTGAGACATACGAATATGTGAGCGGTTGTAATCTTCGCACCGAAATGGGTAAAATGTACGGCACTTATCAAATGGAGAACTTATTGAACAAACAATTGTTTGAAGTCAATATTCCTGTTTTTGAAATGGTGGTTCCCTTTAAAATGAATTGATTCTCCCCTCAGTAAAATCCGCTTTTAATCACCTTTTCCGGGGTTTTTTCACTGCCCAAATGCACGTTTTTTCCATACTGTGGTTCTGTGTGAATAGCCAAATATTTGACGATAAAAAATTTCGCACAGTAAATGTGAAAATCATGATCGGTCTCGCGGAAAACTTTTTTAATTTGTGGATAAACGGGTTATTATTGTGTAAAACCCGGGTTGTAAGGGTGAATACACGTTGGATAAAAGGTGGAATAATATTGCTGTAAGTTTTTTTTTCTTATGACTTGTGACCCCCTTATATTCGCCGTCCTGTGTTCTTTTTAAATAAAAAGCTGCCCACTTTTAAAATCGAAAAAACAAATGGATCTGACCAACATAAATAAGGATAAGGAAAGAAAGTTTCGCAGGAAAAGTACGGTTGATCTGAGCACAATGGTGTATGGAAAAGTTCCGCCACAGGCGAAAGATCTGGAGGAGGCGGTACTGGGTGCCATTATGCTCGAGAAAGGTGCTTTCGATGCTGTAATTGAGATTCTGAAACCGGAATGTTTTTATGTGGACGGACATCAGCGGATTTTCAGAGCTATGCAGTCGCTGGTACAGCAAAATTCTCCTATCGATATTCTGACAGTTGTTGAAGAACTAAAGCGGAGAGAAGAACTGGAAATGGTAGGTGGCCCTTATTATGTTACCAAACTGACAAATGCTGTGGTCTCCGCTGCCAATATCGAGGCCCACGCCAGAATTATATTGCAGAAATTTATTCAGCGCGAATTGATTCGTATCAGTAGTGAAATCATCGGCGATGCTTATGAAGACTCTACAGATGTATTCGATTTGCTTGATGATGCGGAGGGAAAACTGTTTAATATTACCAACAATCACTTACGTAAGAATTTCGATTCCATTGATTCGGTACTGATAAAAACGGTAAACCGGATCGAGGATTTGCGGGCTCGCGACGAGGATATCACGGGTGTACCTTCGGGGTTTAGCTCACTGGATGCTGTTACGTATGGCTGGCAGAATTCTGATCTGATAATTCTGGCTGCACGTCCTGCCGTGGGTAAAACAGCGTTCGCACTTAACCTGGCACGGAATGCGGCTCTTCATCCTACGAATCCGACACCTGTTGCCTTCTTCAGTTTGGAGATGAGTTCCGGGCAGTTGGTACAAAGGATTCTTTCTGCTGAGAGTGAAATCATGATGGAGAAGATTTCAAGGGGAAAGCTGGAAGAGCATGAAATGAAGCAACTCTATGCCAAGGGTATTCAAAGACTGGCCCAGGCACCCATTTACATAGACGATACTGCGGCGCTGAACATTTTTGAGCTGAGAGCAAAATGCCGCCGGTTGAAGACCAAACACAATGTAGGTCTAATCATCATCGACTACCTGCAGTTGATGAGCGGAGCAGGAGAAGGCAGAAACACCAACCGTGAACAGGAAATCAGCCAGATTTCCCGCTCGCTGAAACAGCTGGCAAAAGAGCTTAACGTTCCTATTCTGGCTCTGTCTCAGTTGAGCCGTGCTGTGGAAACCCGGAAAGAAGGTAATAAGATGCCGCAATTGAGCGATTTAAGGGAATCGGGTGCTATTGAACAGGATGCAGACATGGTAATGTTTATTTACCGCCCGGAATACTATGATATCACTACTAACGAAATGGGGGAAAGTAACCGCGGGGAAACCCATGTACGAATAGCGAAACACCGGAATGGTTCTCTCGAAACAATTAAAC
>DATCKB010000090.1:0-6838 GCA_036562505.1 Parasegetibacter sp.
CTCCGGCCACCGTTCAAGACCCGTTTTTTACTCTGTCAGGTCAATTTTTTTCGCATGAACCTGTTAGGTGTCTTCCTTGTTGGATTTAAAGGTGTTTCATCTCAGATATTCCGCGTATTTTCTTCCTGCACTGACGTAAAAATACCGTTTAAATGATGACTGGTGCAGTTTACCTTGCGTCAAAAAGACTGTGATAGTAAAAATGTTCGGCAGCGCCGTATACGGTGTTGAAGCATTGACGATAACAATTGAAGTAAGCGTTGAAAACGGCAAGTTTGTTTATGTTGTCGGGCTTCCGGATAATGCTGTCAAAGAGAGCGTGCAGAGAGTTGAATCTGCCATCAGGTCAGCAGGTTACTTCATGCCCCGAACCAAAATTGTAATCAATCTTGCTCCGGCAGACTTGCGCAAAAGCGGCACTGCATTTGATTTACCGATTGCACTTGGGATCCTTGGTGCAAGTGAACAAATACCCGAAACATGCATAAAAAATTTCGAAGCCTTTGTGATTATGGGGGAACTCGGACTGAATGGAAATATACTGCCTATACGAGGAGCTCTTCCTATTGCAATTCAGGCAAGAAAAGAAAAGTTTGAAGGATTGATTGTTCCGCAGCAAAACGAGAAGGAAGCCGCAATGGTCAACCAACTTAAAGTTTTTGGTGTCTCAAACATACAGGAGGTTATAGCATTACTGACGGATCCGGGAAAGGTTTCTCCTGTTACTGTAGATGCGCGCGAAGTCTTTGCAAAGCAACAACAATTGTTCGACGTAGATTTTCAGGATGTAAAGGGACAGGAAAATATTAAAAGGGCACTGGAAATAGCGGCCGCAGGCGGACACAATGCTATTCTGGTAGGGCCTCCGGGAGCAGGTAAAACTATGCTTGCGAAACGACTTCCGACAATACTTCCTCCCCTCACCCTTAATGAAGCTTTGGAAACCACAAAAATTCATAGCGTGGCGGGAAAACTTCCTGAACATTCAACGCTGATTGCCTTGCGGCCATTCCGGTCACCGCATCATAGTATCAGCGACAGTGCCCTGGTGGGCGGAGGATCGATTCCGCAGCCGGGAGAAATTTCTCTCGCGCACAATGGTGTGCTTTTTTTAGATGAGTTACCTGAATTCAAACGCTCGGTACTCGAAGTGATGCGTCAACCAATGGAAGACAGAAAAGTCACGATAAGCCGCGCAAAAATCGCCGTCGATTTTCCTGCCAGCTTTATGCTGGTAGCCTCAATGAATCCCTGTCCGTGTGGTTTTTATAACCACCCCGACCGGTTCTGTACCTGCGGCCCCGGAATGGTTCAGCGATATCTGAATAAAATATCCGGTCCTTTGCTCGACCGGATAGATTTACACGTGGAGGTAACACCGGTCGCGTTTAATGATCTCAGTTCACAATCACTTTCAGAACCATCATCAGTTATCCGGGAAAGAGTTATTAAGGCAAGAGAAATACAGGCGACAAGATACAAAGACTACGAAGGGATTTACTGCAATGCTCAAATGAGCAGTAGTCTCTTGAAAAAAATCTGCATCATTGACAAGACTGGTCAGTCACTCTTAAAAACCGTAATGGAAAAACTGAACTTAAGTGCAAGAGCATATGACAGAATTCTGAAAGTTGCCCGGACTATTGCAGATTTGAGTGGCACAAATGAGATACAGACAGAGCATCTGGCCGAAGCCATTCAATATCGAAATCTTGACAGAGAAGGATGGGCAGGGTGAAACAAATATCCGCTGGAAAATGTTTAATGGAAGAAATTGAAAAAAAATAGAGTTAGCTAAAACTAAAAAGCCCATCGATGTAAACCGGAGCCGGAAATTACACCTATGGGCTATATCAACGGGTCTGGACAATCAAATCAGGGGTTTCGTGTTATTCGCACGGAAATACTCTATTTTAGCATTAAACATTTCAGCCATTTTCCAAGCCCGCCATTTTGCTTCATCTGCTTTCGGACCTTCAAAATGTTCGTCAAGGGTTTGACGGAATAACAATAACCATCGGTCGAAATGTTCTTTGCTGATAGGGAGTTGTGCATGCGGAGGAAATGGACCTCCAAAATAGGTATGCTCGCCTAACAATACAGTTTGCCAGAACCGATACATCTTCTCCAGATGTTCAGGCCAGCGATCCCGGATGCGGTCATTAAAAATATGTCCGATTAACGGATCCTGCTGAACTTTTCCGTAAAAACTGTCTACCAACAGCTTCACATCCTCTATACTGGCTATTTCTGTTTTTCCCGGCATAATGCAAAGTTACCAATTTACAAATAGTCAGATATTCCTGCACCCGCATCAGAATGCTAACAATATCACAAAGTCATGTTCAGCGAAGTGATAGTATAAAACAGTGCCCATCCTACAAATACAATAATCACTGCCCATACCCACGCCGGTATACTTCTTGGCGTTTCACTTCCCTCAATCAGAAACTGTTTCTGATTTCCCTTGCCATAAGCGTTGATCAGCAAAGGTACAACTCCATCTACCACATCATTTTCAGTTAATCCTTCCAAAGCTATTGCGGGTCCGTTTCTAACTGTGAATGGTATTCTACGTATTCCCTCCTTTCCGGTAGGATCCTTGCTGACGATTTTGAGTACGTGCTCCCCGTCAACAAGTTTACGTGTATCCAGTTCAAACTGAACAGGTGCGAAAAACTCACCTATTGGTTGTTGTTCGTCATCTATAAAAACCAGGACTTTACTTTTATTGATCATGGCCTTCGTTATTTAAAATAGAGTATTTAATATGATTGTCGTTTCTCTCTCCCGGCTTAACCAGCCACTTCACAGCATAATACAATGTCAGCAGTGAAATAATCATCATTACAGCAACAATAAGGTAATCCCAGTTGCTGTCGGCCCCGGTGCCATGGATAATTCCGCGCAGGAGTTTGGGTTGATTCCTTTCGCAGACTTCACAGGCAAAAGTTGCAATTGCCGGTAGAGTGAATGCAAGTAAACAGAATAACTTTTTCATCAGCATGTTTTTAAATCACCCCCGAGGGGTGCAAATGAATATTGTTCCGGTGATTTTCCTTATTGCCCGGCAGCTATTTTAACTTTCAGGAAGTCCATTACCTTTTTCACCTCTTCGGGTGTCACGGTTTTACCATTATTACCCCAGCTTGTTCTCTCGTGATTGATAATAGCAGCTACCTCGTGTTCGGTAAATTCCATCGCTTCTCCGATTCCCGCCATTGCACCATATTCTGGTCTCGCGTCATAGCCGTGCATGATAATATCAACGTACAGCTCAAGATTGTCGCCATTTACAATTGTACTTCCTTTTAATGGGGGGAATGCGCCGGGCAAACCTTCACCATTTTCCTGATGGCAACTCTGACAGTGAGTGATATAAAGCTGTTTACCATCTACTTTTGCAGATCCGCCTTCACCACCGGTGGCCGCCAGTGCTTTCTGAGTTTGTTTATATAACCATTCAGGTGGTTTTGTGCCATCAGGCAAAGGATGCTGTTTAAGTGACTGCAGATAAGCAACCAGTTGAAGGGCCTCGGGTTTAGCAACCACCTTTCCTTTTTTACCTTTCAAAAACTGTGCAGGCATGCTCACTACTACATCGTCTTCTGCGGGCTCCTCTTTTATTTCAAATAACCAGGGATAAGAAGGCATTATAGATTGAGCTACTACTGATCTCGGATTAAACAAGTGCATCAGGTTCCATTCAAGGCTGGGCTGCCGGTTTCCAACATCGGTTAAATCGGGTCCGGTCCTCTCAGTACCCATCAGCGTAGCAGTGTTTTGCCATATATTCAGTCGCTCGTTGTGCGCATAATCTGCAGCTACCCCCGGGCGTGAACCGAACATACGATCCATTTCTACGTTTCTTACCTGTTGGGTATGACATCCTACGCAACCTTCAGCGATATAAATATATTTTCCTTTCAATGCATCACCCGATAAAGGCTCACTTCCGGGAAGCGGAGCGTTTCTCTTCTGGTTGTCTAAAGCAGGTAAAATAGCTGTTAAATAAGTCAGCACAAGGAACAACAAACCTGCGGTTGTATAGAGTTTCCTGTGGTTATTAAATATGCTCATGAGCGGGTGCTGTTTTTTGGTTGAGAATTTCTAATTGTTTAATCGCTTCTTCTTTCACGTCTGTTTCTTCTACTCCCTTATACACCATTTTGAAGATGTTATATGCAAATACCAGATGAGAGATAAACATCAAACTTCCGCCTATTGCTCTCCACAACCAGTAGTCGAACATCATCACTACGCTGTCGATAAATGGTTTTCCATCCATCCACATTAAACCCTTCAGTGTTGCACCAATAGAAAGTGGTAAAGCATAGAACAGTAATCCGATAAAAGCAATCCAGAAATGTGCTCCTACCAGGTGCTGTGGCGGTTCCTTTCGCGTCAGGCGGGGAAGAATAGCATACACGCCTCCCCAGATGGCAAAGGTGATAATTCCGTAAAAACCGAGGTGTGAGTGGCCCACAGTAAAGTCAGTAAAGTGCCAGAGCAGATTCGTAAACCTGAACGCTTCAGCAGTTCCCTGCATGGATACGATAAAGTAGTAGATTACCGCAACAAGGAAAAACGGCAGCGTATAACTGCTGGCTACTTTTCTCCACTGACCTTTGAAAGTCATGACAAAGTTGATAGTGGCTGCAACTACAGGAATAATCATACCTGCACTACCTACGATTCCTACGGTTTGCAACCACCAGGGAACGGTACTAAACACAAAGTGGTGTGTACCTATGATGGTGTAGAAAAGGATTTGCGTCCAGAACGCAAGTATACCTAAACTATAGGCATAAATTGGGCGGTTGAGTTGTTGAGGAATGAAATAGTACAACAACCCAAGTGTAAACAGCGTAAACCACATACCTACACCTGAGTGCATATAATATCCCTGAACAATTACTTCACCGATTCCGTTCTGCCAGAATGGTAAATATGCCGTAAGTGCTATAATAATAGTAAACAGGATGGCGGAAACAATATACCAGTTAGAGATATAAATCTCTTTTGTGGTTCTGCGGGCCACCGTCATATAAAAGTTCGCAAGTGTCAGTATCAGGGCAACAGCGAACAACGCGGTGATCGGCCAGATGTATTCCCTGAATTCACCACCACCATTATTAATGCCGGCCATAAGACTGATGGAACCGATAATAACCATCAGATTCACCAGCACCAGTGAAATCCATCCCCACTTAATATTATAAATCCGGGTATTGCTTACAGTTGGTACCACGTAATATCCTAATCCGATTATACCGAGAGATGCCCATCCCCAGAAAACCATGTTGGTATGTACGGGACGAAGGCGGCCGAAACTCAGCCAGCTTACCTGATCGGCCTCTGGGGCAATGAATTTAATACCCACATACTCTCCTACTGCGCCACCCAGGGCCAGCCAGAAAGCAGCACAGATAAAATACCAGATGATCATTTTGGAAAGTGCAGGATCTATAGACGGGCGAGGAATCGCTTTCTTCTTCACCGCCGTAAAATGCGCCTGCGGTTCAGTGTTTACTCCTTTAATGATTCCCTTCTGGTCTGCCGGAATGAGATTACCCGATAATTCAGTATTGGTCAGACCGAATTCTTCTTCATGCTGACGCTGCTTTAACGCCTCTTCCAGTTTTTCGTCGTCGAGCTTCTGTAAATAAGCCGCGAGCTGCTCTGATTCTTTTTTGTGTCGGGCGTTTCTGTGCTGCTTCACAGCATTATTAGCTTTCACCAGCGCAAACAACACTCCAAGAAGAACCGGTATTAATAATATCACGATTGTGATCAGAATACCCGGTTGGCTCAATAATGGTTTACCGGAATTTACTGAAGATTGTGCGAGGAGAGAAAAAGGACTAAGCAGGAATAGTAGCGTAAAAAATCGCTGAACCTTTCCGAATTTGTTTCGATTATCCACGGTTTTTGAGTTTTTTAAGGTTTATAAACCGCTCCACCTGAGCAGCACTGAGCGTTTTAAGGTAGTTTTCGATTTCTTCTTCCGTCATTTCTTCTGATACCGAACGATTCTCTTTCAGCGATTTCCTGAATTTCGCATAAAGCAGTACGATCCCACCTACCAGAGGAACCAATACAATTATGCTGAGAAGCAGCATACCGGTATTTTCATTTCCAAGGATATTTGGTCCGGTTTGCGCGTTAACGCTAACCGCTACCATCAAACACCATAGAAACAAACAAGTGTTTCTGATTTTCTTATTCATCGTTTTATTTTTATATAATAGCATATTAATACCTTTTTATCTTTTTTTTTGATGTAAAAAAAAGTTAGTGATTTTTTAAAAAGAACTTCCCGGTGTCCAGTTTATCGTTGAACTTACCAATAGTGTTAGTGTCCATCATCTTTATCAGATTCTTCTTAATTTCTTTATACTCATGATGAACCGGACAAGGATTTTTTTCAGAACAGTTCTTTAAACCAAGAACACAACTCACAAACATTTTATCGCCATCAATCGCCTTCACTATATCCGCCAGCGGTCGGTTCAGATCATGAGCATCCATGTAAAAACCACCGTTCGGTCCCTTTACGGAATGAACTAACTTCTTCCTGCTGAGATCCTGCATAATCTTAGCCACAAAATGTTCAGGAGCGTCAGTCCCTTTAGCGATTTCCTTTATACTAACCCTTTGATCACCTCTCGACTTCTGTGCAACGAAAATCATTGCTTTTATAGCATATTCACAAGTCTTTGAAAACATTCTTCCAATTTATACTGCAAAGGTAATTATCAGAAGAATAAAAGACAAATTTATCTTTTATTATTTTTTACCGATTGGTTTGTAAACCGATAATTTTAATATCTTAAGC
>DATCKB010000102.1:0-2403 GCA_036562505.1 Parasegetibacter sp.
CCAGTAACTCGCGACGAATCGCAGCATCCGGACCAGCATCTGTTGCATCAACACATCCACCGGGTATCTCCAGCACTGATCTGCCAATAGGATGCCGGTATTGCCGCACAAGCAGAACTTTCCCTTCAACCGTTAACGCAAGTGCGGTAGCCCAATCCGGATATTCCAACACATAATAAGGTGAAATAATTTTGCCGTCGGGACGTCTGCACACATCTCGCCGGGCAGTAAACCAATCGTCTCGAAACATGTACTCCGACGAAACCAGCTCCCAGTCGAGGTTCTTCGCCATGATATTTCTGATTTTAAAAATTTCCAACTAAATAACAGGTCAAAAAAACGGACCTCCCTTTTTTTTCCCTGATTATTAAATTCCAACTAAAAAGCAGGGCAAACGGTCAAGCCTGCCCTGCAATTCTAAGATTTAATTTTCGGCAAAAAAAAGCAGGGAATCTCATTTTGTCTTCCCTGCTTTTCCTGAATTATTTAAAGGATATCCAATAACTCTACTTCAAAAATCAACGCGGCACCCCCTGGAATATCACCGCCAGCACCCCTGTCGCCATACCCTAATGCAGGAGGAATATACAAAATCCACTTATCTCCTTTTGTCATCAGCTTTATCGCTTCAGTCCATCCTTTTATCACCTGACCTACGCCAAACTCCAGCGGCTTTCCCCTATCCAGCGAACTGTCGAATTTCTTTCCGTTTATCAGTTTTCCGGTGTAATGCGCTCTCACTCTGCTGCTGTCTGTAGGATGGATAGTACCATCTCCTTTCCTGATAACTTCATACTGTAAACCCGAAGGAAGCGTTACCACACCTTCTCTTTTCTTGTTTTGTTCCAGAAATTCTGCAGATTCCTTCTTTTGCATCTCCAGCTTCTGATTTTTGTAAGCATTTAGCTTTTCCTGAATTGTCATATTTGCCTGTATTTCGTCCATTAATAATTCCTGGCCAATCAATACATCCTGAACGGCCTTATTTAAGAATGCATAGCTTATTTCTTTTACTCCCTGACTCTTGAAATGGGTAGCTATGCTGACTCCTATTGCATAACTCAATGAATCGAGAGAGTTATTCATTCTTACCCTGGGTTGAGAATTACTGCTTACATCAGACTTCTTATCCTGTGCTGCTACGTCACCTGATAAGCCAATTCCAATTGCTAATCCTGAAAACAAAATGCCCTTTTTAAACAATCTGTCGAGTTTTTCTTTTGCTGATTTCATCTTTAATCTGTTTAATTGAATTTCCGCGCAAGATATGAAGAATTAATTTAATCCATCATATAAGTTTTACTTCGTAAACCGGACTGAACAAATAACTCTTACCGGTTAATTTCTCCACACACCGGTACCGCTTTCTTAATTTTGCTTCCTTAATAAAAACACGGCCACCCGGAATCATAAAGGATTGGCCCATCGGAACATCTTCCACCAACACAACACCCGGAGGACGCTTATCATATTTTCGTAATACCCTGATAAGATCCTCATCCGCGCAACTACTTGCAGCAGGATTACTTATCGATTGAAGTAAGGTTTCTTTAATATCCTGAGGGAAGATATCCTGCTCAATAAACTTGGCAATTATTAGTCTGTACTGTTGCTTCCATTCTTTCCCGTGCGGCGCTACCCTATGTCCGTACCGGTCGTATGTTAATAGATGAGCCAGTTCATGAAGCAATGTAATCAGAAAAGCATACGCATTCAGGTTGCCATTTACACTTATCCTATGATTCTGATTATTCACTGCGTTCCGGTAGTCGCCCAGAACCGACTTCCTCTCTCTTGTGATAGTTAAGTGAACTTTGTAAACCTGTAAATATTCAACTACATAAGGGAACGCACGGTCGGGAAGATAATCATTCAAAGCCTGTAATGGTGCCTGGGTTTTAGCCATTATTCTGAACCTTATTGCGTTTCATCATTATCCAGACCTCCGTAAAGTTGTATATAAAATACATCCCTAATGTTCCAAAGAGAAGTGGCTTGTTTACTGCCGGACGAGCTACATAAATGTAAATAAGGGCAGCAATAATGCAAATAAACATCTTAAGCATTAATCCGCTGTAAACCGAATTAACAAACCCTGTTGCAGTAGATTTGGTAAGTGCCTGATTGTGGAAATAATAACTGAGCAAGGTTACCAGAAAAACCAGAATATTAGCAATTAATAAACCCGTTATATCCGCATTTATTCCCTGAAGCCAGTTTTTCGACAGAAAAATAGCAGCCGAGAATACTATAAACAGAAGGATGACGGGAAGAAATGATTTCCCCATAGATTGATTATTCATCCGGCAAAGGTAAGACGTTCAGGAAGTAAAAAACTATCCGGAAACCATCACTTTTTTAAGTGCGGGTTGCGACTTTAAATCTGTCTGACCTGATTCACTG
>DATCKB010000116.1:0-2503 GCA_036562505.1 Parasegetibacter sp.
GTGCATTACAGTACGTGTTGTGGTTCCCCAATTTGCTGGAACAGCAATCTTACTATTGGGAACAGCAGTTTTTAAAGATTTCCTACGCCAATGCTATCCTGTCCAATATCGACAAGGTGGAGGGAACTGCGGAAGATAAAAAGCGACTCACTGAAGATGCTCACCTGGTAAGAGCTTATGAGTATTTTCAGATGACCATGCTGTACTGCCTGCCTTATTCTGAGGAAAATCGTAATCAGTTGGGTATGCCCTTAAAGCAAACGCTGGATTATGGTGAAGATGTGAAAAGAAAGACCCTCGGTGAAACCATGGATTTTATCAAGGCCGAACTCGATCTGGCATTGCAGACTAGTGAGGAACGTGTAAAGAGCAGGGTATGGCGCGTGAGCAGGCCGGCTGCATTGGCTTTTGCAGCGCGCTTCTATCTGTACCTGCATGATTATGACAAAGCTCTGTATTATGCAGACGAAGCGCTGAAATTACATTCTACGCTCGTAAACTACGAAACATTCTTTGAACCGAACATGCGTACTTTCACCAGTAACGGTGGAACTTATACGCAACCAAACGGATCCACTGATTTTCAGTTCGACGAGTTTTTCTATTCACGGGTAATGTATAACCATACCTCAAATGCGGTTCCAAGTGAGAAACTTCTGGGATTGTATGATCAGGCTAATGATTACCGTTACAAGGCATTTATGGTAGAAGACTATTCCCTGAACAGATCAGCTGTTCCTGGATGGTCGGCTTACATGCAATTCGGTTCCATTGGAATTATTTCCGGACCGAGTGTACCGGAAATGTTGCTGATCAGAGCAGAATGCAAGGCAAGGAAAAACGATATTCCCGGAGCAGTGACTGATCTGAATACCTTGAGAAGAGAAAGATATATTGCCGGTACCTATACCGATTTAACTGCCGGTACCTTTGCAAATGCCAAAGCTGCTACTCAATTTGTAATCGACGAGAGGCAACGTGAATTTCCATTCACTTTAAGATGGTATGATATCAAGCGTATCAATTCGGATCCTGCGAACCTGCTGGATAAAATTACCATCACCAGAGAGTTTTATGATTTTGATGGAGTGAATGTGAATACCAGCCAGACGAAAACCTATTCACTGGCACCCGGTGATAAGCGTTACGCATGGCCGATACCGCGAATCGATATTCAACTTAGTCGGGGTGCATTGGAACAGAATCCATACGATTAACAAAAATTAACCATACAGGGTACCTGGTTGAGAAATCGGGTACCTTTTTTTATTTTTTATATATCGTTTTTATATTAGCGAAAGGTGTTTGGGGTAGTCCCCGGAATACACGTCTTCGATTGATTTTTATTTCAAAAAATATAGTGATGAATAAACGAATTGCGAATTGGACTGAACTATTACAACGGTTTGTTTTTCGTGCAGTCTTGTTTGTTTTAATAAGCTCCTGTGCCCTTGATCTGCATGCACAGAAGGGTGAAGGATGGAAAAAGTTAAACATCAAAGGCCTGGATCGTTCGGCTAAATTGGTAGAAGTTGGGGTGCTTTCCGGAAAGCATCCTCAATTGGCTGCTGCAAGAGATTCTCTGGTAACCGTATTTGAAATCGTTAAAGGTGAAGCAAAGGAATTGTTTTCAATACCTTTTGAGAATCACATTACCCTGCTGAAAATCGGTGATGCAAATCAGGATGGGAAGAATGAACTGCTGGTTGCTACCGGAAAAGATGGATATGCAGAAGATATCGATATTAATCTTTATGCTGTACGGTTGTCTAATGGTCAGATACAGGTAGAGAAAGTATACAATAAGAAGTCTGAGCGTCCGCATTCTCTGTTTCTGGATGTCGCTGATCTCAACAATGACGGAAAGAAAGAACTTATTCTTTCTTACTTCGAATCGAAATATTTTGTTGAAACAGTTGCGATTAGTCGGACCGGAAATGGCAAATGGGAAATAGAAACTACCGAAAAAAACAGGATGGCGATGGTCAGAGATATAGGTAAATTACCCGGGTATGATGGATGGGTTTCTGTGGTTGGTCGTCCTTACGGAGATACGGTTGGTGCACTGGGAGACGCATATATACTTACCGGTGAGAAATCTGAAATCAATGAATACGGACTTGCCGATCCAACTGCTCAGAAGTATTTTTCTCGCAGACAATTACTTCCGGCTTTCCGGGGTGTTAAAGCTGTACATATTGCCGACTTCGATAAAGATGGGAAAAATGAAATTTTTATAGGTGACGGCTGGCATATGGATTACGGAAAGGTTGCGCGTTCCCGTCTGGCGATGATTTCGCATACATCTTCCGGTTATAAATATGAATTGATTGAGGATGTAAAAGGTCAGTATGAGATAACACAGATTGACGTGGCCGATATAAATGGTGACGGAAGAAATGAGTTGTTGGCACGGGGCAACAGGTATTTCCGAATTTATACGAAGGAGCAGGGGAAATGGAAAGTATTTTTTAGTGATAGCATTCGTCCGGCACATTTTGTG
>DATCKB010000124.1:0-12879 GCA_036562505.1 Parasegetibacter sp.
GATATAGGGTTTAAGATCCTGGTATTCATGAACCGGAACCACCTTTTTAAACTGTTTTACAGAGAAGAGTTTGTTGAAGCCGTATTTTCTGCCGAATTCGGTGTACTGGGCGGCAGTAACCAGTTCCTGAAGAACTTCGCGCTGGGCTTCCTGTGGATCCAGCATCCACTGTTCAATTTGCCAGTGCCTTAATCTGGCCAGTCTTGATATAGCCGGGCTCAATATCCGCATTTCGGCAATCTAGTGAATTTTGATGAAACTGCTGTTATTCGTCGGGGATGTTAGTGATGGGCTGGCGGCTTTCTTCCAACAGATAATCTTTTCTTCTCAATTCAAAATTCCGACCCAGATAAAGTTTTTTCACCTGTTCATCTTCTGCCAGTTCCTCGGCCGTACCGTGTTTAAATATCTTACCATCTATCAGTAAATAAGCCCGGTCGCAGATCGAAAGGGTTTCATTTACGTTATGGTCTGTTATCAGAATTCCTATATTTTTTTGTTTGAGACGTGCTACCACAGCCTGAATATCCTCAACGGCAATAGGGTCAACTCCCGCAAAAGGCTCATCAAGCAGTATAAATTTAGGATCAACTGCCAGTGCCCGGGCAATTTCTGTTCTCCTTCTTTCTCCACCGCTCAGCGAGTCACCGTTGTTTTTCCTCACATGATGTAAACCGAATTCTGTCAGCAGGCTCTCCAGTTTTTCCTTCTGCGCCGCCCTGCTCAGTTTGGTCATTTCCAGTACCGCACTGATATTGTCTTCCACACTGAGTTTGCGGAAAACAGAAGCTTCCTGAGGAAGATACCCGATTCCCATCTGCGCCCGCTTGTACATCGGCAGTTTCGTAATGTTGGTATCATTCAGAAAAACATTGCCTTCATCGGGCTTAATCAAGCCTACCACCATATAGAAGGTGGTGGTTTTACCGGCTCCATTCGGACCGAGCAGCCCCACGATTTCGCCCTGGCGAACAGTAATAGAAACGTGGTCTACCACGGTACGGTTCCGGTAGATTTTTACAAGATCGGTGGTATTTATCGTTAAACTCACGGTATTAGTTGAGTGACAAAATTAAGGTTTGGAGCGCATTTCGCTATCCAATTAACAAATAGTTTTATGCGGGACTTTGAGTTATTAAACTGCTGCACTATGTTTGTACCTCATAAAAAGCACGCATGAAGGTAATTGAACATTTGAAGCAGGCAAAGGATACCCTGATTTCGTTTGAGATTCTGCCCCCGTTAAAAGGTAAAACGATTAATTCGATATATGACCACCTGGATCCCCTGATGGAGTTCAAACCCTCCTTTATAAATGTTACTTATCACCGGGCAGAAACAGTATTTAAGAAGAAGGCAGATTCCACTTTCGATAAGGTAGAAGTGAGAAAACGCCCCGGTACTGTCGGGATCTGTGCGGCTATTATGAACCACTACAAGATCGACGCCGTTCCCCACCTGATTTGTGGGGGTTTTACCAAAAGAGAAACCGAAGATGCCCTGATCGACCTTGCATTTCTGGGAATCGATAATGTGCTGGTACTGCGCGGAGATGCGGCAAAAAATGAAGCTTTTTTTGAACCCAACCCAGGCGGACACCGGTATGCAATTGAATTACTTCGTCAGGTAGTGGATCTGAATAATGGTATTTACCTGGAAGACGATATCCGCGACGGTTTCCGCACTAATTTCTGCATAGGTGTTGCCGGATATCCCGAAAAACATTTTGAAGCTCCCAACCTGCAGTCTGATCTTGAACATCTGAAAGCCAAGGTAGAAGCCGGAGCCGACTATATCACCACCCAGATGTTTTTTGATAATCAGAAGTACTACGATTTTGTGCAGCGCTGCCGCGATGCCGGAATTAACGTTCCGATTATACCGGGATTAAAACCCATCACCAACAAGAAACAACTGACTATACTCCCCCGCGTGTTTCATGTGGACATTCCAACTGACCTCTCCAATGAAATCATGAAGTGCAAAACCGATGCTGATGTAGAGTTGGTTGGAACTGAATGGTTGTTGCAGCAGTCCCGTGATCTGAAAGCCAATAAGGTTCCGGTTCTGCACTACTATACCCTCGGCAAGCCGCAGGTTATCAGAAACTGCATTAAGGAACTGTTATAAACTGACTGATTATTATTGGTCCGGTGAGCGATAAATTCTGTCAACGAAACAGTTTATTCAGTTCCGATTCAAAAACCTTTACAGGGTATTTCTTTTTCAGTTCTTGTACCCAGATCTTTTCAAGATAGTTCTGGTAGTCTGCCTGCACCAATCCCCTTGAATCCTCAAATTCGCGCGGTTCATCACCCGGGTATAATTTGAGTATTAACGTGAAGCTGACAGAACCATTATCGTTCGTTACGGCGGGAGTAAACTGGTTTTCCTTTAATTGTGTGCCATACGGAATGGGCAGGTAGTTAATTTCAAAACGACCCGAATCCGCGAATACCCGCCCGTCGGTTTCGTCTATCAGCTGCTTCCATTTCCCGGGAGCCCGCTCCAGGTCTTCCCGGAATGATTTGTAAATAATAGAATCGCTGCAATTAAATACGATCGCACTTGCACTGGGCAGCCATTTGTATTCAGCCTTATGTTCAAGATAGTATTTCCGTAAGCCGGCTGTATCGAGCATTGCCCGGTCCCAGACATTCCGCTGCATAATTTCAAAAAGCAGGTTTCCTTCTTTGAATTCCTGCAATTGTATTCCGAATTCGGGATTATAGTTTTCCAGATGTTCCGTATAATACTCAATAGCCGCATTGCTGACCACGTCTTTCATCAGTTGCTGATAGGTAGCATTCAAACGACCATCCTGAGTGGTGAAGATTTTCGCATATCCCAACCAGTTACCCATGGTGACTTTCTTATTTCCAATCGAGAGCACTACGGTTGTGTCGCTGAAAGGCTCCCGGTCGCCCAGGTTAATCAGACGGAACAGGCTGTCGGATGTTTGCCAGAGTTCGTTATCCTTATAATATTTTGTGAAACCGGTTTGTGAAAGAATTCGTGATATCAGTGTATCCTTCGCAGTTTGTATTCTGTCATCCTGAAGTGTTCTCCGTTTGAAATGATCGTAAACCAGCAGATCTGAAACATCTGTATTAACAGGAATATGCCCGAGTCTTTTAATAATATGTATTCCGAATTCAGTAATCACCGGAACGCTTATTTCATTGTCGGCTTTCAGACTATAAACGGCATTTTCAAATTTAATATCATATTTTCCGGGAGTAACATCGGGAATTCTTCCGCCGGCCTGATAGGATATGTTATCGTCGCTGTATTTGAGAGCAAGCTGTTCAAATGATGCACCCTTTAATATTGCTGTACGAATAGAATCAGCTTTCTTCAGTAATCTTTCTTTATGTGATTCGTCGGTGTCAGGTGCAAACATCAGCAGGATATGCGAAGCCTGCATGGTTCCGGCGGCTTTCCGGGTGCTAATGCGTTTGAAAATATGGTAGCCTTCACTGCTTCTGTAGGGTAAACTGAATTCACCATCTTTCAATGAATAAACAATGTTTTCAATGGAATAGGGGAGAGTAAATGCAGTAATATATCCAACCACACCATCATTCATTTTCGACGATTTGTCCATAGAATAACGGTTGACCACATGCGAGAACTCCGCTCCGCTCTGTAGATCCTTATAAGCCCGCTGAATCAGATTATAAGCATTCACGGTGTCTTTCGGATCAAGAAACGGATAAAATATCTGACCAATTAAAATATCCACTTCCGATCTTTTTGCCGCTTCCCTGATAAGCTGATCGAGTTGCTGACCATCGGTCAGAAAGGATTCGGCGAGTTGCATCCGGAAATTATGTAAATCTGCTTTCTGCGAAGGAAGCGAGTCTAATCCCTCATCCAGTGCTGCTTTTACTTTCAGCTTGTAAGCAATGTACAGATCCAGATATTCTTTGAGGGCTTCCCGGTTATTTTCTTCTTCAGGTATGCTGTTCTTTTTAAACGCTCTCAGAAATTCTTCCGTGCTGACCTTTTCTTTACCATAGGTAAATAAGGTTTGAGCGAATACAGGGTAAATTAAAATGAAACTCAGACAAAGAGCAAGAGAAAATTTTAAAAACTGTTTTCCGAATGGTGCGTTCATCTGGTTTTAATTTTTTTCCTCGTTCCGTTAATGATGAGAATAATAGCCTCTGTTATTTCTTCGCTTCAATTATTTTATCCAGCTGATCATAGGTCAGCTTTTTTGCCACGATCCGCTTCTGTTCATCTAACAGGTATAATACGGGAGTCTGATATACATCATACAACTGGCGATAGCTGGGTCTTCCGGCGTCATAATCTTCCTGCCTTGCCTTATCGGTTTGATAAAGATGAATCCAGTCTTTCAGGTTATTCTTCCTGATATAATTCATCCAGGCTTCCTTCCCTCCGTCAACCATCACACCTACGAGCTTGATGTCCATATGTTTCCATTTGTTCTGGAAAATAGAATCTACTTTTGGAACTGTTTCTTTGCAGAAGCCACAGGTAGGATCCCAGAAATATATAACGGTATATTTTCCTTTTATAGAATAGAGCGGAACTGATTTTCCGGTAGTGTCAGTCAGTGTTACATTAGCCGCAGGTGCACCAATCTGGTTGGCAATCAGGCTGTAAGCGCGGTCGTACACTGTTTTGCGTTGACTTTCCGTTAACCAGTCGGCCATACCCACACTGATATATTTTTCGAAAAGATGCACGAATACTTTGTCCTGCCCCATGTACTGCGGGTTGATATACTTATCAATAAAATGGCTGAGCAGGTATCTGAACATCTCTTTATTATCAACTGCCTCGGCCAGCATCAGATCAACTTCTGCAATAATTGAATCAGGCACGGGTGAAACCAGCTGATCATAATACCGGTTGAGTTTTGCTTCAAAGAATGGAGTTCTGATTAAACGTTCATCAGCAAACGAAACTCCGTTCCAGAAATTATCTTTGAAATAACGGTAAGCATAAAGTGAATCATATTTGCCTCCGGGGTGCAGGTTTGCAGGGGGAACCGTAGGCTCTTTCATAGCACGGAAATAGGCCGCAATAATTGATTCAGGCTCCTGCTTTTCAAAATTGTTCCGGTAGTCACTTATTTCCTGATTCCAGGTATTCATTTTTTTCTGAAGTTCGTCTCGTTCTGCGCCTGTTAGCGATTGAATTTGCTGCCGGGCATTAGTAAGTTGCTGACCTCTCTGAGAAACATAGCGGGTATACTCCAGAAATTTTGAGTTCGTTGCTGAACCGGTGAAAATAAGTTTATCAGGAAGTGTGGTATCAGCTGCTATGCTGAAATGCTGGTCTTTATCGATGAGCATCTCAAATAAAATGGTTTTACCCGGCGAAACCAGAAAATAGATACCCGGTTTCAGTGGCTCATCACCTTTAAATACCGCCATGCTCTGCTCATTCACCAGGGCAGAATCAGCCAGTGCCTTGAGCTTTCCGTAATGATAACCCAGATAGATATATTGATTTTTTACCGGATCAAGCTGCACCTTAATTTCATATCCCTGTTGTGAAAAAGCCGGAACTGTCATCATCAAAAATGCGAGAAGAAAAGAGGCGAAAGATTTTATTCCCATATTCATCAGTGTATTTTTTTACCGGCACCGGGGTGCCGGTTTCTGAGCTTTTGTTTGAATAACAACTAAAAGGCCAGTTTTGAAAGAACAATATTAAATTTTTTCTTTCTGATTAAATGTTAATCAACGTTTAATGCTTCCCCATTAAGTTATACTTTTGCAGGGTGGCAAGAAAAAAGACAGTATTATTAAACGAAGTTCAGGTAATTGACTATGCAGCTGAGGGAAAATCTCTGGCACGGCTCGACGGAAAAGTGATTTTTATTGAAGGTGCCGTTCCGGGAGATGTGGTGAATCTCAGGCTAACCAAAAACAAGAAGGATTGGGCTGAAGGAACGGTAACAGCGATAACTAAGTTTTCGGAAGACCGGGTTGAACCATTTTGTCAGCATTTTGGTGTATGCGGAGGCTGTAAATGGCAAATGCTTCCGTATGAGAAACAATTAAAATATAAGCAGCAACAGGTTGTTGATAATCTCTCACGAATCGGAAAAGTTTCTTTACCTGCCGCGGAACCCATCGCGGGCGCTCAGAGCGACCGGTATTACCGTAATAAAATGGAATATACTTTCGGTACCAGAAGGTATTTACTTCCACAGGAACTGAATCTGCCCCATATCAAAGCTGATATGCCAGTGGCCGGCTTTCATGCAAAGGGGCATTTTGATAAACTGGTAGATCTCAATATCTGCCACTTGCAGGAAGAGCCTACCAATCGCATCCGGAAGGCAGTGAGAGACTTTGCACTGCAGCAAAATATCCCCTTCTATGATATCCGCCAGCACACGGGCTTTATCAGAACCATGCAGTTACGGATATGTACAACCGGAGAAATAATGGTTAACGTGGTAGTTGGTTATGAAGATGAAGAGATGATTAACCAGCTCATGAATTTTATTTCTGAAAATTTTCCCGAAATCACAACGCTTCTATATACCATCAACTCCAAGAAAAATGATTCAATTTTTGACCTGGAACCTGTTGTGTTCAAAGGAAGAGGCTATGTGATAGAAAAACTCGAAGATTATCAGTTTAAGATTGGTCCTAAATCCTTTTTTCAAACCAATACCCGTCAGGGTGAGGTACTCTACCAGATAACCCGCGAATTTGCTGAACTAACGGGGAATGAAATTGTTTACGATCTGTATTGCGGAACCGGGAGCATCGGGATTTTCCTGAGTAAACAGGCCAGAAAGATTGTGGGAGTGGAGGTGGTGGAAGAAGCTGTGAATGATGCCCGGGAAAATGCTGTACTTAATCATATCGGGCATGGTGCATTTTTTGCCGGTGATGTCATCGATATCTGTGATGATCAGTTTTTTGCCGCACAGGGAAGACCAGACGTAATCATCACTGATCCGCCACGGGCAGGTATGCATGAGAAACTGGTAAAAAAGCTGCTGGATATCGAAGCGCCACTGTTAGTATATGTCAGCTGCAATCCGGCTACGCAGGCCAGAGACCTGAATTTGCTGGGAGAAAAATACCATGTTACCCGAATTCGCCCGGTTGATATGTTCCCGCATACTCATCATATCGAAAATGTGGTTCAGTTGAAATTGAAAGAAGAATTCAGAAAGACGAACGCTTAAAAATATTTGTATCTATGGCGCAATTCAGGCCGGGAAATTTTCAGATTCTGCCGCTGATCATCAAAAATCTGCTGATTATTAATGTGCTGGTGTATCTGGCTCAGACCACAATGGCACAGATGGGACTTGAAGAGGAGATCAACGCATTATTTGCACTGCATCATGTGCAATCACCTTTGTTCAGGCTGCACCAGTTGATTTCACACATGTTCATGCACGGAAGCTGGGAGCACCTCTTCTTTAACATGTTTGCTCTCTGGATGTTCGGAAGTGTGCTGGAAAACTACTGGGGTCCGAAGCGATTTCTTATTTTTTATATCGCATGCGGACTAGGTGCTGCATGTATTCATCTGTTGTTTTTAGGAATAGACTATAACCAGATGGTGCGCGATATGGAACTGTTTACTACCTATCCTAGTCCTGAAAACTTTATCAATTTCTACGATAATCATTTGCGAGGAGTGCTGCCTTCCGGCGCAAACGCTGAAGTGAGAAGTCTGGCCGACACCTGGGCAATGGATCCCGCAAATAGTAATATGTACCTCGACCAGGCACAGTTCTGGATCAATTCCTGGATTTCAAAGAAAGATATTGACGCCACTGTAGGTGCATCGGGTGCTGTGTTCGGATGCCTGGCTGCTTTTGGTTATCTGTTTCCCAACAGCTATATCTATCTCTATTTCTTCATCCCGATAAAGGTGAAATGGTTTGTACTCGGTTACGCAGCCATTGAATTTGTTCTTGCTATACAGAACTCAGCCGGTGACAACGTTGCACACTGGGCCCACCTGGGTGGTGCACTGGTCGGATTCCTGCTTGTTTATTTCTGGAATAAAACCAACCGAAGAACATTTTATTAATTCATTTAATAATAGCACAAGTACCGGTTGCATTCGTGAGTTTTTGCGTCTCTTTAACTGTTTTGACAAGCACCCGAAACAACGTTTAATAACGTTTTATATCTTGTATCGCCGAAGTTTGCGTAATTTTAAAGCAGAAGGCCGATCCGATCTGCCTGATTAATAAAGATTGACATGAGTGTATTAGAGAGAAGCAGCCGGAAGCGTATGTACCTGGGGCAGGATGGAAATAATCTTACCCGGCTCATTCTGTTTCTGGCCATCATTTTTGTATTATTCAAGTTTGTATATATCATTTTCAGAATTATTGATCTGACAGACGATCAGTATTTTACGCATATACATGATTGGGCCCGCCTGCCTTCTTCTCCCGAAAAGCTGATGCTGAAACCGTGGACGATTATCTCCTATATGTTTCTCCATTTCAAAATCTGGCATTTTCTGGGAAACCTTCTCTGGCTATGGGGCTTCGGATATATTTTCCAGGATCTGATCGGAAACAAAAGACTCGTTCCGGTCTTTATTTATGGTGGTGTAGCAGGAGCTGTTGCTTTTTTGTTAAGCTATAATCTTTTTCCACTATTTAAACCCCTTGCCGATGTGGCTACTCTGGAAGGCGCTTCTGCCGGAGTTATGGCTATTGCCATTGCCACAACTGCCATGGCTCCCAATTACCGGTTATTCCCAATGATATATGGAGGAATCCCATTGTGGGTATTCACAATTGTTTTTGTGCTGATCGACTTTGCGAGCATACCTTCGGTAAATGCAGGCGGACATATAGCACATCTCGCGGGCGGAGCAATGGGACTATTATTTTCCTGGCAGTTGAAAAAAGGAAACGACTGGGCAGTTTGGATGAACCGACTGTCTGACTGGGCAGGAAATCTCTTTAATCCCGAAAAATCCGGGCCACGGAGAATTTCGAAAGAAGAAATGTTTTACAAAGCAAAAGGCCAACCCTATAAAAAAATACCACACGTTACACCACAACGTATAGATGCTATATTGGACAAAATCAACCAATATGGCTTTGATCATTTAACCGAGGAAGCAAAAGAAATCCTCAGAAGGGCAAGTGAAAGTGAATAAGGAAAGGATGTGCTGTTGACTGCCCTTAAAAACAACAGAATTAATGGTTGGTACTTTAAAAAGGTTTACAAAGCGGATTTTTGTTCTAGCAACAATACTACTGGCCGCAGTTTATACAGCAACCTGCCTGATTCCTTATTTGAATCCTGCTAAATACTGGGTTATCGGGGTACTCGGACTAGGATTTCCTATCACGACTCTTATCATGGTAGTCTTACTGATCGTCTGGTTAATCCTTCGCTCAAGATGGGCATGGCTGCCCCTTGTAATGTTGATAATAGGGTATCAACAGATTTCTGCCTTTTTCGCTACCAGCCTTCCTGCCGAATTCAAAAAAGAAAAAAAAGGGAATACATTACGCATATTAGACTGGAATGTTTCTCACTGGGATGAGTATAACAAGAACAGGAAAAACGGACAGACCTACCGCGATAAAATGATGGAACTGATTAAAGCACAAAATGCGGATATACTCTGTTTTCAGGAATTTTTTGAATCTCATTCGCCGCACGATTTTAAATCGAATATTCCTGAACTGCAGGCTATGGGATTTGAGCATTACTATTTTGCCGAAGAATCCAGTCGTTATTACGGTGCATTTCAGGTGGGGATTGCTATTTTTTCAAAATACCCCATCGTTGATTCATCCCGCTTTAAGTTCACAGCCGGCTCGGCCGCGGAAAGTGTGATTTCTGCAGATATACAGGTTGGTGATACCATCATCCGGGTGCATACCACTCACCTCCAGTCGGTTCGCTTTGACCAGAAAGACTATCAGGGCCTGCATCGCATCAAAAATACGGAAGACAGCGCACTTGAGGCGTCAAAAACCATTTTCACTAAACTGAAAAAAGCCTATCAGTATCGAAACGTTCAGGCAAAAGAAGTAAGGTCCCGGATCAATGCCAGTCCGTACCCCGTAATTGTTTGCGGCGATTTTAACGATACACCGAATTCCTATACCTATTTTACCATCCGCGGAAATTTACGTGATGCATTTATAGATGCCGGAAGCGGAATCGGTCGTACTTTCAGGTATCTCTCACCAACCTTGCGAATTGATTATATACTGGCAGATAAATACTTCCGTGCCGCCCAGTACGTCCGCTATAAAGTGCCATATTCCGACCATTACCCCATTGTGGCCGACCTGGAATTTCCGCATTAATCGTATCTTCGCTGCCTTGTAACTATAGCGCATTCGTGGCTTGTGAATCCTATTTATTATGCAGCAACTCTTCGTTTACAACTCATATACCAGACAAAAAGAACTGTTCCAACCCATCACTCCCGGTTATGTGGGTATGTATGTATGCGGACCGACAGTAAGTGGCGAAAGTCACCTGGGTCACGCGAGGCCATTCATTACCTTCGATATTATATATCGCTACCTGCAGCATCTCGGATACAAGGTTCGTTATGTGAGAAATATCACTGATGCCGGACATTTTGAAGAAGAAGGAAGAGAGGCAGAAGATAAAATTTCGAAAAAGGCTGTACTCGAGAAGATGGAACCCATGGAACTGGTTCATAAATACACCAACCTGTTTCATTGGGCGATGCGTCAGTTCAATAACCTCGACCCGAATATTGAACCTACAGCTACCGGACATATCGTTGAGCAAATTGAAATGATCAAAGAGATCATGGAAAAAGGATATGCTTATGAGGTTAACGGTTCGGTGTATTTTGATGTAAAAAAATACGCTGCGGAATTTCCTTACGGGAAACTAAGCGGAAGGATTGTTGACGATCTGCTGGAAACTACCAGAGAGCTCGACGGACAGGATGAGAAAAGAAACAAACAGGATTTCGCTCTCTGGAAAGCTGCACCACCTGAACATATCATGCGCTGGAACAGCCCATGGGGAGAGGGTTTCCCGGGATGGCATATTGAATGCTCGGCCATGAGTACCAAGTATCTGGGTGAAGAGTTTGATATTCACGGCGGCGGGATGGATCTCATGTTCCCGCACCATGAAAGTGAAATTGCACAGAGCTCAATCTGCAACGGCGGACATGTACCTGCCCGTTACTGGTTGCACAACAATATGATTACCATCAACGGAAAGAAGATGGGTAAGAGCTATAACAATGTGATTAAACTTACCGAACTCTTCACTGGTGATCATCCGATACTCGAAAGAGCGTATAGTCCGATGACTGTTCGCTTTTTCATTCTTCAGACACATTACAGAAGCACACTCGATTTCAGTAACGAAGCATTACAGGCAGCAGAGAAAGGTCTGAAACGTTTGTGGGATGCTTACGAGAAATTGAAGGGAATGAGTTACGATGGAGAGGAAGCAGCAGACTCAACTACCGATAACAACTATGCGAAATTGCTCGACGAAATGGATGAGTTCATGAGTGATGATTTCGCAACCGCAAAGGTGCTGGCGAATATGTTTGAACTGGTTCCCTTCATCAATTCTGTTCAGGGTAAACTTACCTCACTGAATACAATCAGCCGCAGTACATTTGAAAAAATGAAAACATACTTCAAGACCTATCTTGAAGATATTTTTGGATTAAAAATGGAAACAGCTGGCGGAAACAACAAACTGGACGATGTGCTGAAAATTCTGATTGATATCAGGAAAGAAGCGAAATCCAGAAAAGACTACGCTACATCCGACAAAATCAGAAACCAGCTTCTCGAACTGGGTGTGTTATTGAAAGACGGAAAAGACGGAGAAGTGAGCTGGGAACTGGTTTCGTGAAATGTAAAAAAGTAAAGGTCAGGAACGAACCGGCTTTCTGGCTCTCAACATTTCTCTTTTACCGCGAGGGCCGGGAATTTTTTCCACCTCCAGACCGGCGGCCTGCAGGTTTCTTCTAACATATCCCTTTGAGCAATATGTTACCAGAATGCCATCAGGTGCCATAGCTTTTGCAATTCGGGTGAATATTTCCGTTGTCCATAATTCAGGCTGTGCATCCGGCGCGAAAGCGTCAAAGTAAACCAGATTAATAGCCTCCGGAAGAGTAATATCCTGTATTGTTGAATGAAATTTTATCAGATCAAAATAGGGTGTAACCTGCACGGTATCATTCCACCTTGATGAATGCAGCGTTGTGAGAATGTTTTTGCAATTCAGATTATTCTCCGCTGCCAGAAGATTTTTGTAACCTGCATTTTCCGAAATGACTTCACAGAAATTAAGTTGCTTCCAGAATTCTTCTTCTAGCGGAAATGCTTCCACGGCATTATAACTGACTTGAACTTTCGAACGATCCGCTTCCAGAGCGGTTAATAAAGCATTGAGCCCTGTTCCGAAACCCATTTCAAAAACCGTGAGCGGTTGCTGAAGTGGTAATAATTCATGCAATCCTGCTTTGATAAATACATGCACGGATTCCTGTAAAGCTCCGTGTTTGGAGTGATACATGACAAATCTATTTTCCTCGTTTTCGGGAACCTGCGGAAAGGTTTGGGGATTATCGAAATCTATTTCCGGGAGTTCGTCTTCCAGTAGTGAAAAATCAGGTTTCATAGTTCTTTCACTGTTTTCCCGCAGGGAAAAGTCTGAACTATATTTTATAGAATGAGAGCCATCGGCGGTTATAATCAGTTCTTTTTGCATAACGTTTCGGATTCGGATAAAGTCTGTTTCAGGAAAGGTTATCATGTTCTGCATTAAGTGCATCCCATAACATATCCTTTAGTTGGGCTATGCCCTGCTGAGTGATCGATGAAATAAAAACATGTGGTATATCTGCGGGAAGTTCCTTTTC
>DATCKB010000126.1:0-6878 GCA_036562505.1 Parasegetibacter sp.
TGAATGCGTTGCCGTTTTCAAAGATTATTACGGTCCGACTATGAATGCTTTTGAAGCTGCGGAGAAAAACGGAAAAGCAGCAGAGTTGCAAGCAGAATTAGAAGAGCTGTTTAACAGTCAGAACAGATCAGAAACTGGTACTTCAATTCTGGCAACTTACCTCAGAGTAACGGTTAAACGCTGAAACGCATTGATACACTGGCATGAATGTGTATGAGGGAATATTAAATTGTTTCGAAGGCCGGCGAATAGCTTAGTTGAAATTGATCCCCTCATATATCCTAACAAAAAAGAGGCTGTATCCCTCTTTTAGGTACAGCCTCTTTACATATATTAAGAAAGTAGTTTTATCCGGGGATGCGTCCTGTTTACTTTTTCAGTAGTTGAATTTCTCCGATCCTTTCGCGGTTAGTTCCGATAATGGTCAGGAAATAATAACCGCGGGCAAAGTTGCGCGTTGCCAGAGTAAGGCTATTTACTCCTTTTTCGAGTTGCCAGCTTTGAGACAGTAATTTTTTGCCATTCACATCGGTTATTTCTGCTACCACGGTGGTGCGTTCCGCACTGACTAAATTCAGACCAACATTGTTCCGGAATGGGTTTTCCAGAACAGAAATTTTATTCACCGGTCCCGAAAGCACGGCTTTTGTAACATCGGAGTAGGAAATGCTTCCATCGAGGTCGGTGAGTCTGATCCTGTAGAAATAGGTGCTGCCTGGCTTAAGTTGCTGGTCGTCGGTAAACTGGTAGGTATTAATTCCGGGACCTTTAGCAGTACGGGTTCTGTAAACAGACGAATACTTCTGATTATCTGTAGAACGTTCAACGTCGTAGTAAGCTGTATTAATTTCTTCTGCTGTTTTCCAGATCACTATAATATTGCTGTTCTTTGGAGTAGCTGTTACCGACAGCCAGGTAACCGGTAAACTCAATAACACGGAGCCGGGCCCGTCAACCTCAAACTCGGCCTCGCCGGTGACATTCTGTTCGTAGCTGGTCATTACAATAATATACTTTTTACCAGCTTCCAGAGTAATATTTGTCAGATGTGAGGTGAAATCATCTTCCGACTTATCATCATTGGCGCGGACAAGGTTTTGTAGCGGATTCCCGGGGTCAAATTCTTCTTCATATAAAAAGATGAAGGTATCATGCTCCAGTCCCGGTTCGGAAGTATTCATAGTAGCATTGGTCACAATAATGGAGTAAGTTCCGGTGGTCTGTGGAAAAATATCCTGTGTACTATAGTTAAATACCATTGTTTCGTTGGCATCAAAGTCGTCTACTGTCAGTTGCTTTGTATAATCGATTCCGCCATCAAACTCGCCCGCTCTTACGGGTCTGTTGTAAGATTTGACATTCGTTAATTGCACCGAAAAGGGAGTAATCACCATCGGTCGCAGCCTTGGCGCTCCATGATTGTTACCTGCAAATTTGTTACCGGTGAATTCGTTACCAGCAAAAAGGTAATACGATAACAGAAGAGATAGAAGGGTTAGTAAGGGTCTCATAAATTATTAGTTTTAATAACAGAACCAAACCAAAGGTCCGGTCAGAAGCATTTCGCCATAAATTAATACCAGCAAAGATATAAATATTACGAAAGGGAATTCGGATTGGTTATTTCTCCAACAACGCGTCCAATGTCAACTCAATCATAAGAATCCTAATTCGTCGCATTACCTTTGCACCCTATGGCAAAAATTAAAAACATCATATTCGATTTCGGAGGAGTGTTACTGAACCTCGATATCAGCCGTACAGAAAAGGCCTTTGTGGAAATGGGGGTGACCGATTTTAAAACCTTATTTGCTCTCGGTCATGCTGACTCATTCTTTAAACTCTATGAAACCGGTGATATCGACGATGATACATTCGTGGCAAAAATGATGGAGCTTACTCAAAACCGCTTTGATAGTCAAACTCTCACCTCAGCATGGAATGCTATGCTGCTCGACTTTCCTCCCGAGCGGGTGGAGCTGCTCGATGAACTGAAGAAAAACTTCCGGCTCTTCCTTTTCAGCAATACTAATGCTATTCACTATAAAGTCTTTTCTGAGGCGTTTGAAGAGAAATATGGCAGAAAAATGGCCTCACTCTTTGAAAAAGCCTACTATTCTCACATTATCCGCCTCCGTAAACCTGGTAGAGAAGGGTTCGATTATATATTAGATGACGCCAGACTTATACCTGAAGAAACAGTGTTTATTGATGATGCACTGGTAAATTTGGAGGGCGCAGCACTTTCGGGGATGAGAACCATTCACCTGCTACCCGGACAAACCATTCTTGATCTTAACCTGACGAAAATAAACGAGGAATAAAAGTAAAATCTGACCGGGCCTCTGTAACCGATGAACTTGAAGCAGGTGCCTGTAACCTGGGAGCCCTTAACCGGGCATGTCTAAACCGCGATATTTAACCAAAGCGCCTGTAACCGGTAAGCCCCGTTACTTCACCTCCTCAAAATCAATATACTCTCCGATAGGCTGCCTGCGCGAACCTGAGCTGGACGAGCCAGAACCTGCGGAACCAGAACCAGCTGTGCCTGAACCCGAAAATCCTGTTCCGGAACCTGACCATCCTGAAGTACCCGACTGGCCCCGGGATTGATTTTGACCAAAACCACCCTGCTGCTGAAACTGTTGTTGAATATCCTCAAACTGTTTGCGGACCTGTTTGGTGGTCATATACACCGGTATCACAAACCGAAAAATGAATTTGTAGAGCAGATAAACTCCCAGTACGAGAAGTAATAATTTTCCCATCCGTCAAAGGTATTGAATTGTGGGAAAATGCACCCGAATCGGACGGCAAGAAATTGTTAAACACTACTTAACAATGGCATTGAAGCCTACTCCCGCATGTTTTCTTCCAAATCCCAAGGCACAATATGATGCAAATAAACCCGATAATCTCCCCGCTAACAATGATTTGGAATATATACCCCTTCTACCTTAACTTTGCACCGGAATAAGAATCAAAGGAAAGGGAACGTGGATCGTTCCCTTCTCTGTTTCTTACACCCAAAGGCATTGGCGGATTACGGCAATACGCAGATAACGGATTATGGCAAACGAAGTTCAAATAGATCAAATCAAAAGCGCGGTATCAATAGTGTTGGAAGAATATCCTGATCTGTTTTTAGTAGAGGTCAGGATTAAACCTACCAACAATATTAAAGTGTTTATTGATGGCGATCAGGGTGTATCGATCGACAAATGCGTGAAAATTAACCGCAGCCTCTATAAACGAATTGAGGAATTGGGCCTGTATACCGACGGAGATTTTTCTCTCGAAGTATCCTCCCCGGGTTTAAGCGAACCCCTGAAACTATTCCGTCAGTACACCAAAAATGTTGGTCGTGATGTGGAAATTGTCATGACTGACGGAACAAACAAAGAGGGAAAACTGTTATCTGTAACCGAAAATGAACTTACTATCGAAACCGAAGAAGGAAAAGGAAAAAAGAAACAGACTAAACAGGAGACCCTGCAATTTGACCAGATAAAAAGCACAAAAATTCAAATAAAATTCTGATAGCAGTTCGCGGGAACGCCCGCCAACACTGACTTTCAGATCTGACAAAAATTGAGAATATGGCAAGTATAAATCTTATTGAAGCTTTCCAGGAGTTCAAAGATGCGGAAAACATCGACCGTCCCACACTTATGAAAGTGGTAGAAGATGTGTTCAAAACCCTGCTGAGAAAAAAATACGGCAGTGACGAAAACTTCGATGTGATCGTAAATGCTGAAAAGGGTGACCTTGAAATCGTGCGCAGAAGAATGATCGTAGAAGATGGTGCCGTGCAGGATCCTCTCGCTGAAATCGCTTATAAAGATGCCGTGAAAATTGAACCCGATTTTGAAGTAGGTGAAGAACTCTATGAAGAAGTGGATATCATGGACTTCGGAAGAAGAGCCATACTTGCCGCCAAACAAACACTTGCCAGCCGCATCAGCGATCTGAAAAAGAATGTTCTGGTTAAAAAATACGGTGATCGCGTAGGCGAAATCGTTAGTGCAGAAGTATATCAGGTCTGGAAAAAAGAAATCCTCCTCCTCGACGAAGAAGGAAATGAACTGATTCTCCCTAAATCGGAGCAAATACCGTCAGACTACTTCAAAAAAGGAGAAACTGTCAGAGCTGTAGTGAAAAAAGTGGAACTGAAAAATAACGCCCCGGTTATTATATTATCCCGTACTCACCCTTCATTCCTGGCTAAACTCCTGGAAATTGAAGTACCTGAAATATTCGATGGTCTGATTGTTATAAAGAAAATCGTAAGAGAACCGGGAGAAAGAGCAAAGGTAGCGGTTGAATCTTACGACGACCGTATCGACCCCGTTGGTGCCTGCGTGGGTATGAAAGGAAGCCGTATCCACGGGATCGTTCGGGAACTGAAAAATGAAAATATTGACGTGATCAACTGGACCAGCAACATTCAGCTGCTGATTCAACGTTCACTTACCCCTGCTAAGATCAGCTATATGGAAATTGACCAGGAAAGACATCATGCTGATGTTTACCTCAAACCTGATCAGGTTTCCCTGGCTATCGGAAGAAAAGGGGTGAATATAAAGCTGGCCTGCGAATTGACAGGTTATGAAATTGATGTTTATCGTGATAACGAAGGTGAAGTAGAAGAATTTGACGTGGATATGGATGAATTCAGCGATGAAATCGAAACATGGATTATTGATGAACTGAAACGTGTAGGGTGCGATACGGCAAGAAGCGTACTGGAACTTACCGTTGACGAACTGGAACGCAGAACAGACCTGGAAAGAGAAACTATCGAAGAAGTGAAACGGATTCTGCAGGAAGAAATGGAAAAAGACTAAGCAACTCAATAGTTGCCTACTCTATATAGAATAATAAAATACGCCGGGCATTTACCGGTATGTGGACTAAATAATTGCGAATGTCAGAAGTTACAACACCACGCCTAATGGCAGCTGCTAAGGAATTCAACATCGGAAAAGATACCCTTGTTGACTTCCTGGTAAGTAAAGGATTCAGTAAAGACGAACTGAAACCTACGTCAAAACTGACGGAGCAGATGTATCGTTCCCTGCAGCAGGAGTTTCAGAGCGATAAAGTAGCGAAACTTAAAAGCGATCAGATTGACCTGCCTAAAGGAGGAAGTACTGTTGATCTTCGGAAAAAGAAAGAAGATGCGGACTCTTCTAAAAAAGAAGATAGACCAGCTCTGGCTGAGGAGGAAACTCCTTCAGCCGACACCGCTATTCCGGGTACAACCCTGTTTGAAGATAAAGCACCAGCCGCTGCAGAAACTAAGGCGGATGCTGAAGCCGAGAAAGAAGTAATAAAAATCGACGCACCTGAAATCACAGGTCCGAAGATTGTTAAGAAAATAGACCTGTCAGAAATAGATTCTTCTACCCGTCCCAAAAAATCGTCTAAGAAGAAAAGCGAAGATAAAGCAGAACCTGTTTCCGTTCCGAAAGACGCACCGGTAGATGAACCTAAACCTGAAGATGCCCCGGTTAACGAGCCTGTTGAAAAACCGGCAGTAACCGGAGACGATGCAGAAGAAACAACAGAACAAACTACAGCCGCCACACCTGCCACCGGCAGTGATGACAGCGAGACTGCAGACGATACTCCTCAAATCGAAAATATTAGAGCACAGCGTTTAGAAGGGCCGAAAATTATGGGTAAAATCGATCTGCCCGTTGACAACGATACCCGCCCTAAACCTGCTGCAAAAGACGAAAAGAGGAAAAGAAAACGTATTCCGATCGAGAAAAAAGGCGAAGGCCAAACTGGAGGAGGAGCTTCTCGTCCGGGTGCAGGCACTGCCGGTACCGGTCAACCACGACAAAATGCTAACCTGAGCGGACGAATCCAGAAACAGGGTGATCGTCCCAAAGGTGCGCAACAAGGTGGAGACCGCAGAGGTCAGGGACAATACGCTGCAAAGCGGAAAGACGAGCGTGAAATCGATCAGAAAGAAATTCAGGAAAAAATCAAGCAAACCCAGGCCAAACTCTCAGGAGGCGGCCGTCCGGGTAAAGGTGCAAAAGCAAGATACCGTCGTGAAAAACGGGAACACCAGGCTGAACAAATGGGAGGCATGGTTGGAGACGATAACAAACTGCAGGTTACTGAGTTCATCAGCGTAAGCGAGCTCGCAAGCCTGATGGACGTAAGCTTTGCAGATGTAATCGCAAAATGTATGGGCCTCGGTATCATGGTGTCGATTAACCAGCGTCTTGATGCCGAAGTAATTGAACTCGTGGCCAGCGAATTTGGTTATGAAGTTGAGTTCATTGGAATGGACGAACAAGCCGAGTTTGAAGAGGAAGAAGAAGTGGACGCAGAAGAAGACCTGCAGCCAAGAGCACCAATCGTTACGATCATGGGTCACGTTGACCACGGTAAAACCTCCTTGCTCGACTATATCCGGAATACCAAGGTAATTGCGGGTGAAGCGGGTGGTATCACCCAGCACATTGGTGCGTATGAAGTGGAACTTCCAAACGGAAAACGCATCGCCTTCCTCGATACTCCTGGTCACGAAGCCTTTACCGCGATGCGTGCACGTGGTGCCAAGGTAACCGATATTGCAGTAATTGTAATTGCTGCAGATGACGCGGTGATGCCTCAGACAAAAGAAGCTATCTCCCACGCTCAGGCTGCCGGTGTACCAATGATTTTCGCCATCAATAAAATCGACCGGGAAGGTGCTAATCCGCAGAAAATCTACGAACAACTGGCTAACCTCAATATTCTTGTTGAAGAATGGGGTGGAAAATACCAGTCTCAGGAAATTTCAGCTAAACAAGGTTTGAATATCGAACTGCTACTTGAAAAAATATTGCTTGAAGCAGAATTACTCGACCTTAAAG
>DATCKB010000140.1:0-1654 GCA_036562505.1 Parasegetibacter sp.
AGATATGACGGTACGGTAGAGAGAGTTACAGATGCCATCACCGAACGCCTGACACCAGAAATTCGCAAGAAAATCCTTCAACTGAAACAGGAGATTCCGAACAGCATCACCATTCCCGGAACTGACAATCAATTTATAGCCTTCTTTCTCGATCCTTCTGCTCTTTCCAAGCAGACGATACAAACTGATAAAAGAGGCTCCCAAGCGCAACAGCATTATTCCTACACCCAGCCAATAAATCACAGTCAATGCCGTAACCGGGGAGACCGGCCTTCCAATGCTTACACCGGTCGTGTGCTGCGAAACAGCCGCTTCAGGGTTGGCACGCTCAACCCACTCATCTTCCGGCAATACGTATCGAGCCTCAGGGCCTTTAAGTTTTTCCGGTAACAGCAACTCTTCAAACTGAAAAACAGTTTGCTGAAGAGCATGCGACTGACTCAGTTTCAGTTTTACAAAAGGTAAGATTGTGCAGACGATTAATCCTGAAATCAACGTGAAACGCGTAAAAACGAAAGAAAGTCTCTCTCATCAACAACAACCGGAAGAATACGGAGAAAGCAATCAGGCAAATGGTTGCCTTGGCCAGGTATACCATAAGGTTTTCCATCTTCGGAAGAATTATTTTTTACCTCTTTCAATTTTCCTTATCAGGTCTTTCAATTCACTGATCGACAACCGCTCCTCTTCGATCAATGTAGAGACCACATGGGTATAAGAGTCATCAAAGTATTGGGAAATCACTTTCTTCAGTGCCCTGCCTTTATACTCATCCTGCGACACAACGGGAAAATACTGATACGTATTTCCATACGCTTTATGGCTTACAAAATTCTTTTCTTCAAGCACCCGGATAACGGTAGAAACGGTATTGTAATGAGGTTTAGGTTCCGGATAAACCTCAAGGATTTCGCGGACAAACAGAGGTCCTTTATCCCATAAAATTTGCATCACCTCTTCTTCTTTTTCGGTTAATCTCATCATAAGGCTTTGTTTTATACGATTCTCCTGCAAATGTAAACATACTTTCCAGAAAACAACTATAAAGATTAATAATACAACTATATATAACAGTTTTATATACTGTTTTAATAGTTGTAAACTATTAAAGAAAAATTAGATACCATTTACGCCCTTAAATATGCTCAATAACCGGAACTGTTTTTCTGAGCATCCATAACTTTTGCCGATCAACCAAAAAATTTAAAACAGTTTCTCAATAACTTACGAATTTTTCAATGAAAAAGCGTACCTTTGCACCCCAGAAAAAGATTGTTTAATGCAAAACATACGCAACATCGCCATCATCGCTCACGTTGATCACGGCAAAACCACCCTGGTAGACAAGATGCTTCTTGCAGGAAACCTGTTCAGGCAAAACCAGCTCACCGAGGATCTGATCCTCGACAACAACGACCTCGAACGTGAGCGGGGCATCACCATTCTCTCCAAGAATGTCTCCATCCAGTACAAGGGAGTAAAAATAAATATTATCGATACCCCGGGACACGCCGATTTCGGCGGTGAAGTGGAACGGGTACTGAACATGGCCGACGGCTGCCTGCTGGTGGTCGACGCCTTCGAGGGCCCCATGCCGCATACCCGTTTTGTCCTGCAGAAAGCGCTGGAGATCGGTCTGAAACCGATCCTGGTC
>DATCKB010000141.1:0-1891 GCA_036562505.1 Parasegetibacter sp.
GTTTAAGATAGTTAATGCACTCATTGCGTTGGAAACAGGTATAGCTCCGGATGAGAAGATGGTAATTCAGTGGGACGGGATTCAGCGGCCGATAGAAAGCTGGAATCAGGATCTCACGATGAATGATGCTTTCAGTTATTCAGCTGTCCCTTATTTTCAGGAATTAGCGCGAAGAATCGGAAAAGAGAAAATGCAGAAATGGTTAGATACTATTGGTTATGCCAGACGCTATGATCGGGCGTTAATTCAGGAGAATCTGGATACATTCTGGCTGGATAATTCTGTGAGAATTACGGCCGACGAGCAACTGGGACTGGTAAAAAAATTATATTTCAATCAGCTTCCGTTTAAAGACCGTTCACAGCGGATTGTAAAACAGATGATGATCAAGGAAGATAACAGCAACTATAAACTCAGCTACAAAACAGGTTTAGCAGTTGATTCCGCTGGTTACACACAGGGTTGGGTTGTTGGATGGATTGAAGAGAATATGCACCCCTACTTCTTCTCATTAAATGTACAATCTACAGTTCCCGGGGCGGATATAGCCGACAGCCGCGAAGCTATTCTACGTAGCATTCTCGAAAAAATGGGATTCTTTAAGGGAAGGAAGTAAGCTATTTCGGGTATTTATCGGATGTTTTCTGTATCTCCAGCACATTGGCAATACTTAACAAAGTAAGGTTGCTGGTTGTTCCCTGTGAGATACCGAAAGGCTGAAGTACCATATAGGTTTTACCTGTATAGTGATCAAAAAACAGAAAGACCTCACTCACATTTTTATGTTTGATCTGCACTTTTTCGGAAACAGCATTCTGATCAAGAGTTCCGATATTCTTTACCAACTCTGTTTTTGAATTAATCATCACTCCTATCGTCAGATTCTGAAGAGGAGTTCCGAAGTTATTAGTAATAGTGATATAGGTTTCACTATCATCATCTTCCATATTGTCTTTTGAACAGGATGCCAGAAATAAAGACGCAGACATCAGGAATACTGCTAATGTTAGTTTCATAACTTAGTTTTAACTAACATCGGAGCAGTGACAGATTTGTCATCAATGAACAGAGCCTGATATTTCTTCGAATGAAAATCACCGATCCGCGATTTCCGTCAAAAAAAGCGCTTAACCCGGAATTCTGGAAATGTATTTTTCTATTTGTTTGATCTGATCAACAATCTGTGGAGTTGTTGCTTTTTGCGCTTTGGCCTTACGGAAATAGTCTTTTGCAGCTCTGAACTCTCTCTTGTTCATCATGATAGAGCACATTTGCAGGTAAGCTGCAGCCAGGTTTTCCTTATCAGGTAAACCTTTTTTCAGCGCCGAGCGGATATAGCTTTCCGCCTGACGCAGGTCATTTTTCTGCAAGGCAATCATTCCCATCTGAAGCAGACTCGCACCTTCAGCTTCCTTCATTGGCATGCCCAGATTCAGACCTTTTTTCATCATTTTCTCGGCACCGTCAAAATCTTGTTTCATCATAGCGATGTTTCCCTTCAGGGTATAGTAAACTGAGCGGATTGGCTTATACAGCAGATTAGGGAATTTGATGGAATTAAGCACTTTTTCGGCACCTTCCATATCACCGGTTTCCATGTATTCCTGAATGAGACGCATGGGACCAAAGAAGAAATGTCCAAGTATCAGGATTACCGCAATAAGATAAAGCGGGAAAGATGGCCAGAAACTACTCATTACGTTCGTGAAAATAGCCAGTGCCAGAAGTAGGATTCCGATGGGTAATCTGTATCGTATAAGAAAATTATAAAACTTCATTCTTTTTTAATTTTTGCCAGATCAGGAAATATGCACCTTATACAGGGGTTGCAAAGATAGTGTACTATTTCAGTTTGGCGTTGCCATTTTACTGAAATCCGTTATTTTTGCCC
>DATCKB010000149.1:0-2976 GCA_036562505.1 Parasegetibacter sp.
TCTCTGGTTCGTGGAGAAATCGCAACCACAGCAAATAAAGCGAAACCAGCCATCATAGATGAAGATGGAAAAAAATACGGTTATATATTTCTGCCGGTTTTTTACATGGATACTAAGGGTGGATTAAATGGCTCGGCTGCAGACGTGGGGTTGCATCTTCGAAAATTAATGGAGGAGGGGGTTAACGGCGTAATTATCGATTTGAGGGGAAATGGCGGAGGATCGCTCGATGAAGTAGTTCTACTGGCAAGTCATTTTCTGCCCCCGAACACCGTTACCCAATTACGCTCAAAAAACGATGTTAAAGAGCATATAGGAAAATTACCAAACGCGGTATATAATGGTCCTCTGGTAGTGATGGTTGACGAAGCCAGCGCCTCTGCGTCTGAAATCTTTTCAGCGGTTATTCAGGACAGTAAGCGGGGAATTATAGTGGGGTCTAACACATATGGTAAAGGAACCGCCCAGATAAATACCAATGTCGGAAAGATGGGAGATCCCGCCAAAAATATTCCTGACATCAACTATGGTAGTATTACGCTGACTACACAAAAGTTTTACCGGATCAGTGGGGTATCTACACAGCTCCGTGGAGTACAACCGGATGTCGTTTTTCAGAGCAAAATGCGTTTGCATATACTCACTGAAAAAGATTATTCAAACACGCTGAATAATGACACAATTCAGAAAGCAACTCATCTTCATTATGTTCCGTTCATGGGAATTGACAGGACGATTGAAAATGCAAATAAACGGTTGGCCGCCAATCCGACGTTTAAAAAAATAGAAGAAAGTCTGATACAGTTACAGCTTCAATCCAAAAAGCCAGTACCGGTTGACATCAAACGTTATGTTGAATATTATCTGCAGATAAGCGAGTTGGAGAAGAAGATAGAATCACTCAAGAAACTTAAACCCTCAGAGACATTGTCTGTCGATTTTCCTGGAATAAATAGTATCGCACCTGATCTGAGGAGCGAAATTCCCGGTTACGATCCGAGGTTTCTGATACAGCTGTCTGAAGATATTTATTTAAAAGAGTCCATACAAATTCTGAAAGACCTGAATACATCTAAAAACAATTAAAACGAGAAAAAATGAGAAGTTATCTGGTGTTGCTATTACTTATAGCAAATTATTGTGCAGTAGCACAGAATGAAAAATATGCAAAGATTTTCGGAACTCTGGAAACCTGTCCTGAAGGAACCAAAGTGATTTTAACTGAACCTTATACATTTGTAATGGATACGGTAGAAGTAAAAAACGGAAAATTTGAGTTTAATGTACCATTGGGTCTGGGACCTAGTATTTATGCTGTTCAGGTTGGCTTTAATGTTGAAGACCCCAATACATATTTCATAACTTATCTCGACGAGGGTGAATTGATTGTTTCAGGAAAAGGTCCGGACTTCCGTAATGTGAGTTTTACGGGTTCAAGGTGGGTTGCTGAGTGGCAGGAAGCCATTTCAATTGTTGGTCAAAACAGCCCTGATGCAGTTAAATTTAATCAACTATGGAGGCAGTATGAAAAGGCAATGTTGATCGGAGATGAAGATGCTGCGGAAGCTGCCAAAAAGGAAGGTTTGGCGTTGGAAAAAAAGATAGAAGCGAAAATTATAGAGTGGGTGTATAGTCATCCTAATTCCCCTATCTCCGCTTATTTGATTACCTGTTATATTAAATCGCCGAACAAAAGGAAAGCCATGCTGAAAGAGATGGGAGAGGGGTGTGCTGATTCCCGTATAGCCAGAAGGTATCTTTATCCGGGAAAATATGAACCAAGACCCGCAAAAGTTACAGTCGGTGGTCCTGAAATTCCTCAGGATGCGCCTGTTTCTCCTGGTCATGCAGCACCTGAATTTTCTGCACCCGACCTCAATGGAAAAACCGTTTCATTGTCGGATTTCAAAGGCAAGTATGTGTTCATCGATTTCTGGGCCAGCTGGTGTGCGCCGTGCATTAATCAAATACCTGACCTTCTACAGATTAATGAGAAATTCCGCAAAAAGAATTTCGTAATGCTTGCTGTTTCACTCGATGTGACAAAGGAGGCCTGGTCAAAGTCTGTCGCCAAACATAAACTCAATAATATGGTTCATGTTTCCAACTTAAAAGGATGGAGTGACCCGATTGCTGTGAGTTATGATATTAAAGCCATTCCTGCGAATGTTTTAATCGGGCCGGATGGGAAAGTCGTAGCTAAAAATATCGGAAAAAAGGATTTGGAATCAACTCTGAGCAATCTGCTCAAATAATCAGGTAATAACAATTTAACAGCAAGCAGATGAAACTTATTTTGAAGAGTCTAATGGTTTTTTTTCTCCCTTTATTTTCCTTAGCCCAGGATGGATTTGTGATCAAAGGAAAGGTAGAGGGTGTCGTGAGCGGATATGTAAGTTTTTATGAACATCGCCACGATCATGGTCATGATCACGACCATGATCACGGTCATGATCACCCCGAACACAGCTGGGAAAAAGTGAAAATCGTTAATGGAGAATTTACGTTCAGGGGAAAAATGCTTTATCCGGATATGGTGGACCTGAAGATTAGTACAAAGATTGTACGTGTGTTTCTTGAAAATAAATCTTATACAATTAATACCACCTTCAAGGAACTGGACGAGACCAAACTAAATGGTGGTGGGCTGCATCAGGAATACCTGAAGTATATATCAAGCGGCAAATCGGTTGAAGACTATATAAAGGCAAATCCAAACTCTGAGCTCTCTGCATATATAGCCTTCAAACGTTCCAGGGAAAAATCCGGCGTGGAAAGTCTATACAAACTGCTGGGCGAGAAGGCAAGAAACTCGCATTACGGTAAAGAACTTTATAAAAAAGTACAATCGTTCCAAAAAGTTTCTGCCGGTAGCCCGGTTCCTTCATTTGAGATGGAGGATCCTTCCGGAAAGAAGTTTTCCGTGAATGACATAAAGGGTAAAGTTGTAGTACTTGACTTCTGGGCGTCCTGGTG
>DATCKB010000151.1:0-5697 GCA_036562505.1 Parasegetibacter sp.
AATATACCCTGTCCTGAACATCATATAAACAGATAATGTCGATTTTACCATCGCGGTTCGCGTCAAAGGGTGCTGGCATAAAGGTATAAGAAGTAGGAGTATTGTAACTGTGAACCAGTGAGGGTGAACCGACAGTACTTGTGTTCTTATACAACGATGAACCGGCATAGCCTGGTAAACCGGCCATATAATCCAATTTACCGTCACTATCCCAGTCTGAAATAACAGTATGCCGAAAATACTGATCGGTAGTTAAAACAGTCTGACTGGAAGAAACGAATGTACTACTGTTGATGGTGCCGGGGGTAGCATTGTTAAGAAAAAATGTTACGGTTGAATAGTCGTTAAATGCAACAATATCCAGTTTCCCGTCTTCGTCAATATCTGACAAATTAAACTTTTTTGCGTTGAAGGGAGAACCTATAGCTCCAAGAGTAAAATTTACAGCTTCCCCGAAAGAACCGGATGTGTAATTATATCCCTTAGAACTGTTGAAACGGACTATAAATTTTTCTTTTGAATAGCAACTTTGATTGGTTTCGGTATTGGTATAAAGAAAACAGTCGCGGGAGGCATGCAGTGGTATTTCAATCACCAGACTGGATGGGTTTGCGGAAATCACGGGGCACTTTACGCCTCCGATCCAAACCACATTTTTAGAGATGTCAGAGCTAAATCCAGATCCTGTAAGCTCCACCTGTGTTCCAACATAACCATTATTAGGAGTGAAGGATACAATCGATGGAACTTGTGAAAATGCATTGAGTGAAATAAGAGCCGAAAGCAAAAATGAGTAGACAAATTTCATAGATAAAAGGAATTTTTTTACGACTAACATTAACGGATACACAAAAAGAATATTTCCGCAAGGTCAAATTTTTTTTGTGGAAAAGAATTTAAGTGGTAGTAGCAATGCAGGTGCCTGGTTCGTCACACTAAACGAAATAGAAGAGGGAAAAACGTTTTACTCAGGATTCCCCGAAGCGGGGATCACTTTGGGTTAAGTAATAAATAGTAAGGTTTTACCCGGTGAATCAGAGGATGGCACCATATTTTTTTGTAATATTATAGTGTAGCTCACCAAAACCTTCTTTTATGTTTACTATTCTGGTTCCAATCGACTTTTCCTCCGCATCCCGGAGTGCTGCAGATTACGCGGGTCAGTTAGCGAAAGAACTGGGTGCGAACCTGCTTTTATTTCATGCTTATATGCTGCCAACCCCGGTTTCAGAAGTCCCTTATGTGTTGGTCACTGCGGATCAGCTACAGAAGGAGAATGAGGATTTGCTGAAGCGGGAGTCTGACCGGCTGTTCAATGAGTATGGCGTTCAGGTGGAGTGGTTAGTACGAATAGGAATTCCTTCAACAGAAATAAAAGTGCTGACCGAGGAAAGAGCAATATCATTGATTGTTATGGGAATGAAGGGGCAAAATGGACTTGGAAAGATAATCGGAAGTACGACTACCAATACTTTGCAGAAAGTACAAACACCTTTGCTGATAGTTCCTGAGAATTGCGGGTATACCAAGCCGTTAAATATTACCTATGCGACGGATTTCAATTATGAAACTCCCAAAGAAACTTATCTTCCGTTAAAAGAGATCGCTGAAAAATTTGACGCTACTGTGCGAGTGTTGCACGTAACGAAAGAAGGAGAAATTCTATCTGCAGATGCAATATCAGGCAAAGTGGGACGGGGAGTGTTTTTCGAAAATCTTCGTGTAGAATTTCACGAACTTTCAGATAACAGCATCCAGGCAGGTATCACTCGTTTTGTTGAAAATCACCCTACTGATATATTGGTAATGGTAGCTCATACGCATAACTTCTTAGAAAGACTTTTTACAAAAAGTCAAACCAAACACATGGCTTTTGAGACCCGTGTACCGTTACTTGCGTTAAAAGCATAGATGCAGAGAGGTCAGGCGCGAAAAACAGAAAAACGCCAGCGTGGGATTTTTCTCAGGTAATCCGTAGGATTTTATCCCAGGAAATCGTCATCTTTAGGCTTATACTTCTCGAACATTTTTTCGATAGAGCCGCGGAAAAGGGGAAACTTTTCTTTTGTAAAGTCTTTAATAACTTCGATAGCTTTTAAAGCTTGTTCTTCAGTTAATCCAATAGCCTTTAGTTTTTCAATTAAATCTTTCATCTGAGTATAATTTTAGTTTGGTGCTTCGATAGCCGTAGTAAAAATACACTACGCCACTTTCAGCATGCTGAGTTTACTCTTGTTGAACTTATTTTTGGCGTATTCTGCCGTTAGGTGGAAGCTCTTTTCACGCTGTGAAGGAAGGTCAAACATGGCATCTGTCAGAATGCTTTCGCAAATCGACCGAAGTCCTCTTGCTCCCAGCTTATATTCCATGGCCTTCTCCACCATGAAGTCGAGCACCTCGTCTTCTATGGTCAGACTAATCCCTTCCAGTTCAAACAATTTATTGTACTGCTTGATCAGGGAATTTTTTGGTTCGGTAAGAATCTGGCGGAGGGTAGAAAGGTCAAGAGGATTGAGATAAGTAACAACCGGCAGACGACCCAGCAATTCTGGGATCAATCCGAAATTTTTCAGGTCCTGAGCGTTTACGTATTGTAAAAGATTGTTCTTTGCTTCTTCCTGAGCTTCCTTATTAACATTGAAGCCAATAGAGTTGGTATTTACGCGGCGGGCGATTATCTTATCAATTCCATCGAAAGCGCCACCGCATATAAAAAGAATATTCTGCGTATTAACTTTAATTAGTTTTTGTTCCGGATGCTTACGTCCTCCCTGTGGTGGTACCAATACATCTGTTCCTTCCAGCAGTTTCAGTAAACCTTGCTGCACACCCTCACCACTTACGTCCCGGGTAATGGATGGATTATCACCCTTACGCGCGACTTTATCAATTTCGTCGATATAAACAATACCCTTTTCGGCAGCTGAGACATCATAATTGCACACCTGCAGCAGGCGGGTCAGAATACTTTCCACATCTTCCCCAACATATCCTGCTTCGGTAAATACTGTAGCATCAACGATAGCAAAGGGGACGTTCAGTAATTTCGCAATAGTTTTGGCGAGGAGCGTTTTACCTGTTCCGGTTTCGCCGACCATTACAATATTACTTTTATCTATTTCCACATCACCCTCTCCTGCTTTATGCTGTAAACGTTTGTAATGGTTGTATACTGCTACTGCCAATACTTTTTTGGCGTCATCCTGACCAATTACATATTCATCCAGGAATTGCTTTATTTCTACCGGCTTTTTTACGGATAGTTTGTATTGAGTATGCTGATGATCTTCCCGGACGGTAAGTTCCTGATCAATAATTTCCTGTGCATGCTCAACGCAGTTTTCACAAATATGTCCTTCCTGACCGGCAATAAGAATCTTTACTTCTTCCCTGCTCCTGCCGCAAAAAGAACAGTGTAATGTATTTTTCGCCATCTGCTCTGGTTCTTTAACTATAATATACAAAGGTAATTCAATACAACCGGATCGGGCTATATTCTTTGCAGATTATATGTTAAGGAGCGTTCTTCAACCAATCGAGAGAAGAAAACGCTGCTTATTAAAAAAATTATATACCGGTAACTATATGATCTACAATACCATACTGAATTGCTTCTTCCGCATTCATCCAAAAGTCGCGGTCAAAATCCTTCATAATCTGCGCTACAGTTTTGCCGGTATTGTCAGCCAGAATTTTTGCTCCCAGCTCTTTTACACGTTTGGTTTGGATAGCCTGAATTTCAAGATCGGCCGAAACACCCTGGATATACCCCCCGAGGCTTGGCTGGTGAATCATCACTTCGCCGTGAGGGTAAATAAACCGGCGCCCTTTTGCTCCTCCGCTCAGCAGAATCGAACCCATAGATGCCGCTAATCCCATGCAGATAGTACTAACGGGCGATTCAATCAGTTGCATGGTATCATAAATCACCATTCCGCTGGTCACCACTCCACCCGGACTATTAATATAGAACTTGATTTCCTCGCCCTTTTTGTCAGCGTCGAGCAACAATAATTTGGTTACTACTTCTCTGGCCGACTTATCATCGACAGCTCCCCAGAGGTATACGCTGCGCGTGGTAAAGAAATATTGCTCCAGTTTTTTATTCAGCATGATCAGATCGTCGCGCTTGTCTTCTCTTGGAGTCTCTTCTTCATCATCCATTTTGAAACGCTGTTGAAAATATTGTGGTCGCATTTTTAATAATTTTAATTCCGAGTGTAAAAACCTTGTTTCGGGTTGTAATAAACGGGTTATGAACTATTTCTTCCGGATAACTAAGTTATTCTGGGATAATGTTGATTAATCTTTTTTTACTTTTCTTGGATTCAGTAATAAAACTTCATCTACCAGGCCGTATTCCTTAGCTTCTTCAGCAGTCAGCCAGTAATCACGGTCGCTGTCTTTTTCAATTTGTTTGGGGGATTTTCCGGTATGGTATGCTGTGATTTCGTAAAGCTCCTTTTTAAGCTTTTTAATCTCGTTTACAGTGATTTCAATATCCGAAGCCTGTCCGCCTATTGCACCACTTGGCTGGTGCATCATGATACGGCTGTGTTTCAATGCTGTGCGCTTGCCTTTTGCCCCTGCGCAAATTAATACTTGTCCCATTGATGCCGCCATACCGATACAAATGGTTGAAACATCGGGAGTTACATATTGCATTGTGTCGTAAATACCTAACCCGGAGTATACACTACCACCCGGACAGTTTATATACATCTGAATATCACGATTTCTGTCTGTACTATCCAGAAATAACATCTGAGCGATGACAATATTGGCCACTTCATCGTTAATAGGATAACCCAGGAAGATGATTCTATCCATCATTAAACGACTATAAACGTCCATAACCGCTATATTCATTGGTCGTTCCTCAATGATATTCGGTGTAAGGTTGGTTACAAGATGCTTGTTATAATCGTTAAGCGTATTACTTGAGATTCCTCTATGTTTCACCGCGTATTTTTCAAATTCTTTACCAAGATTCATAACTGTGATTTCTTTATTCTGAATGATTTTTCTTTTTTTCCTTTCAAATCTTTGTCCAAAGTACTAAAAATACTAAAAACTGCCAGCTTGGCGCTTAAACCAGTCAAAAAGAGACCATAGGTTAAAAAAACGGGGCCTTAAGGCCCCGTTCGTCAGCTGGTTTACCAGTAAATTTTATTGTAAAACCGGAAAATTTACGCTGTTGATCCTTAAATCGGACGATTTGGACCTGATCAAAGCTTCAATAAGCGTAAACCCCGTTTATTGTTATTAATGATGGTGATTTTTCACCATTTCATTAAAATCCTCTGCGGAAATTTCCTTTTCTTTCGGGTTTGTTTGTGACTCAGCCCAGGCGAAAAGTTTCTCAGACCTGATGCGCTGGTAGGCATCTTCAACATATTTTCTATCGTTCATCATGCGTTGAACATAATCTTCAACCCAGGGTTGATCCAGGTCAGCAGTCATACCGCCCATGTATCCAAGTAGCTGCTGTTTTGCAAAATCCCGAATATCTTCAGCAGAAACTTCTATGTTGTTGTCTGCAGTCAGTTTATCCATAATCAGCGTCCATTTCAGCTGGTTAACAAACTGCGGAAACTCTGCATTAACTTCCTCTTCAGATTTTTGTTCTTTTCCACCGTTCTGCATCCAGCGTTTTAAGAATTGCTCAGGAAACTCAATCGGGGTATGATCTATCAG